>JAPLJU010000027.1 GCA_026388445.1 Deltaproteobacteria bacterium | reverse complement strand
GAGGGTGTCGTCACCGCAAAGATCCTATCCGTCAAACCCCATCCCCAGGCCGACAAACTGTCTCTCTTAGAGGTGACCACGGGCGATAAAGCCATCCCTATTGTCTGCGGGGCGCCCAATGTGAAAGCCGGCCAGGTGGTGCCCCTGGCGACGGTGGGCGCTGTCATCCCCGGGGGATACGCGATCAAGAGTTCCCGGATCAGGGGGGTGCCCTCCGAGGGGATGCTCTGCTCGGAGGATGAACTGGGCATCGGTGAGGACAACACGGGCATCCTCGTTCTCCCGAAGAATCTGCCGCTGGGGAGGGATCTGGTCGAGGTACTCAACCTCGGCGATATCGTCTTCGACATCGGCGTGACCCCGAATCGCTCCGACTGCCTGAGCATCATCGGCATTGCCAGGGAAATCGCGGCGCTCACGGGGAAAAAACTCCGTTATCCGCAGATCAAATTTTCCGAATCGTCTGAAGATATTCGAAGTGTCACTTCCGTGCAGATCCTCGATCCCGACCTGTGCCCGAGGTACTCGGCCAGGCTGGTCCGGAAGGTGAGGATAAAACCCTCTCCCCGCTGGATGAGGTTGAGGCTGGAGGCCGTGGGACTGCGGTCTATCAGCAATGTCGTGGACATCACCAACTTTGTCATGATGGAGCTCGGGCAGCCGCTGCACGCCTTTGACTTCCGCTTCCTCGAGGAGGGGAGGATCGTCGTGCGGCGCTCGAAGGAGGGAGAGCCTTTCGTTTCTCTGGACGGCAAGACCAGAACCCTCAATGCCGAAACCCTCATGATCTGCGACGGCGTGAAGCCCGTGGCGATCGCCGGTATCATGGGCGGGGAAAATTCGGAGGTGAAGGATGACACTGAAACGGTTCTTCTGGAGAGCGCCTACTTCAACCCCACGACCATTCGAAGGGGTGGGAAGTGGCTGGGTATGAGTACCGACGCGGCTTTCCGCTTCGAGCGGGGCATTGACCCCGAGGGCGTGATCCGGGCCCTGAACCGTGCGGCCCAGCTCATGTCAGAGCTTGCAGGCGGCGCGGTTCTGAAGGGTTACATCGACGAGTATCCCCGGAAGGTCGAAACGGCAAAGAATATCCCTCTGCGAAGTGACCGTGTCACGGGGGTGCTGGGGATCAAGGCGACACCGACGGAAATCCGCCGGATCCTGCGCGGTCTGGAGATGAGCGTGGATAAAGGGAAGGGGGGGTACTTCGAAGTCACGCCGCCCACCTTCCGCGTGGACCTCCTGCGGGAGATCGACCTGATCGAGGAGATCGCCCGGATCCGCGGATATGACGCCATCCCGACGACCATTCCGCCCATTCCCGCCAGCACGGCGACGACGGACGTGAGGCGGTCTTTTGAGGACAGGGTCCGGACGGTTCTGACGGGATATGGATATACCGAGGTTATCAACTACAGTTTTACCACACCGGCATCGGCGGATATCCTGGGAGTGGCGGAGAGTGACGACCGGAGAAAATTCGTGCGAATCGCCAATCCCCTGACGGAAGAACAGTCCGTCATGAGGACCAGCATCCTCTACGGCCTTCTCGATACGGTGCGGAGGAATGTCCGCGCCGGATGCAACGATCTCAAGATCTTCGAACTGGGCAAGGTCTTCATCAACCGCGCAGAGGGCGAGCTGCCCCTCGAGGAGGAGCGCATCGGCGGACTCATCACAGGGGCGAGATACGATCATCTCTGGCACTTCAAGGATCTCGAAGCCGATTTCTACGATCTCAAGGGCTGCGTGGAAAATATCCTGGAAGCCCTGAAGATCCGGAATGCCGAATTTCGGCCCCGGATGGATGTGTCCTGCCTGCATCCGGGCCGGTCCTGCGGCATCTATGTGAATGGCCGTGATGCGGGCACCCTCGGAGAGATCCATCCCGACGTTCTCGGAAGGCTCGATCTCACCAAGCGGGTGGCCGTTTTTGATCTTTCCTTCGAGCTTCTCCTGGGCGCCTATTCCCGGAAGGTCGCTTACCGGGAGTTTTCGCGTTTCCCCGCCATCACCCGGGATGTGGCCCTGCTGATCAGGAAGGATCTCGAGGCCCGGAAGATCCTGGATATTCTGCTTGAAAATACTGAAGAATTACTTGAAAATGCTGATATTTTTGATGTATATATCGGCGAAGGCATTCCCGGGGACATGAAGAGTCTCGGTTTGCGAATGACGTATCGGTCACCGGTTCGAACACTGACCGACGAGGAAATCAGCCAGGTTCACAGCCGGATCATCAGAAATCTTGTGCAGGCAACAGAAGCGAGGATCAGAGGAGAAGAACATTAGGGAGATAATCCATCAGGAGGAGGGGCTATCATGACCAAGATCGACATCATTCAAAACGTCTGTGACAAGCTCGGTTTTTCAAAAAAGGATTCGGCGAAGATCGTCGAATCCGTGTTCGATGTGATGAAGGATCACCTCGAAAAGGGTGAAAAAATCAAAATATCCGGTTTCGGCAACTTTATGGTGAAAGAGAAAAAATCTCGACGGGGGAGAAATCCCCAGAGTGGTCAGGAAATCGAGATTACAGCCCGGAGAGTGCTGACGTTCAAGTCAAGCCAGGTCCTGCGCCGGGCGTTGAACGCCAGGGCATAACACCAACAATCCATCCTCCCACGCAAAGATGGATTCAGAGAGGTGGTTTCATGAAGCGCCGCTCCCCCAGGGATGAACACCCCTCGCTATTTGACATGGGTCCCCCGGTGCCTGCTCAAGGACCCTCCCGACGCTCACAGGGCCGGCCGTCCACGAGGAAGGGATCCCCCCTGCGAGTCGAGATCCCCAACAAGACGTATTTCCGAATCGGGGAGGTCAGCAAAATACTCGGGGTAGAACCTTATGTGGTCCGTTACTGGGAGTCAGAGTTTAAAACGGTCAAGCCTGTGAGAACCCGGTCGGACCAGCGGCTTTATCGGAAGAAGGATCTGGAGGAATTGCTGGTCATAAAGAATCTTCTCTACCAGGATCGCTTCACCATCGCCGGGGCCAAGAAGAAATTGTCAGAGCAAAAAAAGGATGAACGGCCCGCGGCCGATACACGGACAGAAGATAAAGCAAGACTGCTCAAGATCAAGGAGAGATTGAGAGAGATCAAGAAGCTGATCGATTGAGAAGGCCTTCTGCTGGATGGTCGAATGCCGGTCCGGAATTCCCGGGACCGGCATTTTTATATCATGAATGATGATGACATGACATGCCCGCGACCACAGACCGGGGCCGTTTTTTACGGAAGGGCTTTATCAGGATGTTGGAAGGCCCCTCTTTCAGGGGAGGGGCCTCGATCCACCACGCGATGATCTCTGGAATTAAGCCTTCTGTGACCTTTTGGAAGCCTTCAGGGGGTTGACCTTCACGGCTTCTACTTTGACCGACTTTTTGTGCGTGGCAGAGGCGCAGCCTCCCACAGCCCATTTACCGGCGGGATTGGGATACATCATGCAGTAATTACCTGCGTCAGAGGTCACGATTCTCGTGCAACCTTCACACTGCTCCACGGTGGGGTGGCAGGTGCCACCATTAAATGCACAGCCGCTTTTGGTCATGAAAGCGCAATCCTTTCCCGCCTTTATCGTCTGACAGACCATTGGAATCACCTCCCATCGAAATATTTTTCTTTGTCGACTCAAGAAACAAAAAAAAATTGCCGGATCGCAAAGAACCCGGACAATTTTCATTTACCAGACCTGCAACCTACGAACGAGCGACGATACCTAACAAATATAACCGGCCCTGTCAAGAAAAATATATGCTGAAAAAATGAGTAAAAACGTTAAGCTATGTCTTGCCGTAAACCTCTTAATAATATATAGTGAAACGCCTTTATAATATTTAATTTATGCAAAAATTATTCACAAACCGGGGTCTGTGAAGGTTTGGAAGCGGCGAATCTGAAAAAAATATTTTTACGATCCCTCCTCATCCAGGGATCATGGAACTTCTGGCGGATGCAGAATCTGGGGTTTGCCTTCTCCATGATGCCCCTTTTGCAGGAACCGGGCAGCAGGATCGAACCCCGTGAGTTTCTCACGAGGCAGTTGCAGAGGTTCAATACACACCCCGTTCTCACAGCGCCCATCATGGGTGTCGTCGGCCGGCTGGAAGAAGAGGGAAAGCCGGAAGAGGCGAGCCATTTGAAAGACACCCTGATGGCTCCTTATGCGGCGCTCGGGGATTCGCTCTTCGGGAATTCCCTGAGGCCCCTTTCAGCCGCGGGGAGCCTCGTATTCGCCTTCCTGGGGACACTTCTGGCCCCGTTGGTCTATCTGGCGTTCTACAACCCCCTGCATCTGTGGATCAGGCTCCGGGGTTTCGCGGCGGGCTACAGGAGGGGAAAAGAAGGCGTTGATTTTATCAAGGCGCTGAATGTCCCGCAGCTGGCCTCGTGGATCAGGTGGGGTGTCGCCATCCTGCTGGGCGTCGTCGCTTTCCTGGTCGCCGGGGGAAAGGCCCATGCCTTCGGGGGGAGCTTTCCTCTCCTGGACAGGGCCGTCATTTTGGCGGTGATCCTGGCTTCTTTCTGGGCGGTGAAGAGGGGCATCCCCGTAGCGGTGATCCTTTACGGGCTATCAGCCATTTTGGTCATTGTTTTCGCTTTTTTATGACAGTCAAAAAAACATTTACGATCAAGAATGAATTGGGTCTTCACGCGAGAGCCGCGGGCCGGATCGTTGAGGTTGCGAACAGGTACAAAGCCAGAATCTACCTGGAAAGAGACGGCCGGCAGGTGGACGGGAGAAGTCTTCTGGGTATTCTGACCCTGGCCTGTCCGCGGGGCAGCAAAATTGTCGTTCGGGCCGAGGGCGAGGATGCCAGAGAGGCAATAGATGATTTCGAGAGGTTGATCGAAAGCCGGTTCGGAGAGGAATAGCATTGATGAAAAGCCGTGAAGAGAAAGACACCGTTGTCCTGAAAGGGATCGGTGTGTCCCCGGGCATGGTGATCGGACGCGCCCATGTCCTCCATCACCATGATGCGCCTATCCCGCGGCGTTCTCTGGACCGAAAGACCCTGGTCGCCGGTGAAGTCCAACGGTTCAGGAAAGCACTGAAAGAGTCCGAGAAACAGCTTCTGGCCATCAAGAAGAAGGTGAGCGAACAGGAGGGCATCGAACCCCTTTACATCATCGATGTCCACATCATGATCCTCAATGATCGCATGCTCATCAGCCGGACCATCGGGAATATCGAGGAGGGTGTCAACGCCGAGTGGGCCCTGAGAAAGACGCTGGACAAGTACAAAGAGGTCTTCAGCAAGGTGGATGACGAGTATCTCAGGGAACGGATGACAGACGTGGAGTACGTGGGTCAGCGGATTCTCAGGAACCTCGTGGGGGTGCAGCACGAGACGATTGCAAATGCCGGAGAGAACGTCATCATCATCTCCAGAGACCTTTCCCCGGCGGATACGATGCAGCTGAAGGTGGAGAAGATTCTGGGATTCGCCACGGATATCGGCGGTAAGACGTCCCACACGGCCATCGTGGCCCGAGCCTACGAAATACCGGCGGTCGTCGGGCTGGAGAGGATCACCTCGGAGGTCCGTTCCAACGACCAGGTCATCATCGACGGCACGGCGGGGCTGGTCATTGTTCATCCTGACCCGATCATGGTGCGCCGCTACGAGGACAAGATGCGGCACTACAAGGTCATGGAGGACGATCTTCTGCGGTACGCCAGGCGTCCGGCGGTGACGGTGGACAAGCACCAGGTGAGGATCGGCGTAAATATAGAGTTCATGGAGGAGGTTCCGTCAGCGCTCGCCCACGGCGCCGAAGGCATCGGTCTTTACCGGACGGAGTTCATCTACATCAACAAAGAGAAACTGCCCACGGAGGAGGAGCATTTCGACAACTACAAGACGATCGTGGCCGCGAAAGGGGTGAAGTGGTCGACCATCCGGACCTTCGATCTCGGCGGGGACAAATTCATGTCCGATCCCAAGGTCGCCAAGGAAATGAACCCCGTCATGGGGCTGCGGGCCATCCGCTTTTGCCTCAAAGAGGTGGAACTCTTCAAGGTTCAGCTTCGTGCAATCCTTCGAGCCAGTGCCCTGGGCAGGGTGAAGATTCTCTTTCCCATGATATCCGGCATCGAGGAGATTCGTGAGGCGAAGCGGATCTTCTACGAGGTCAAGCGGGGGCTCGAGTCTCAAGGGGTGCCCTTTGACAGGGACATCAAGCTGGGCATCATGGTGGAGGTCCCATCGGCGGTCATGGTAGCCGATAGCCTCGCCAGGGAGGTGGATTTTTTCAGTATCGGCACCAATGACCTGATCCAGTACACCCTGGCGATCGATCGGGTCAATGAGAGCGTCAGTTATCTCTATGAACCTCTTCACCCGGCCGTTCTGCGACTGATCAAGCAGGTCGTCGATGCCGGCCATCATGCGGGGATCGAAGTGGCCATGTGCGGTGAGATGGCAGGGGAGCCCCTCTACGCTATGATCCTTCTGGGGCTTGAGCTGGACGAGCTCAGCATGAACTCCCTGGTCATTCCGCGGGTGAAGAAAATCATTCGGGCGGTGACCGTGAAGGAGTGCAGGGCCCTTTTGAAAAAAGTCTTGACCATATCCACGGCGGTTGAGATCGAGTACTATGTCAGGAATTACATGATCAAAAAATTCCCTGAAGATTTCGCCGAGGAAACCCCGTAAAAAGGTTGCAGGACCCATGGCCCCCGAATTCCCATCGATGAAACAAGAAGCGGACGAGTGCTATGCCGGGTGTCTCTACGAGCCGACGCTCTTTCCCTTCTACTGGTTCCTCAGTTATTACCTCTCCCAGGCCGAACTTTCACCCGATCATGAGAGAAACATCCAGGAACTCTCCCGGAAGGGCACTGTGATCTACGCCCTGAAAAACAAAAGCCAGCTCGACTGCCTGATCCTGCGAGACCTTTCCTTTCGAAAGGACATCCCGAAGCCTGTCTTCGCCCATGGCGTCAGCATGATGCTCTGGCAGTCTTTTGCCCGGGCCTGCCGCGTGGCCATCTGCTGGGTCTCTCACCTCGTTTCCAGACGAAAGATCCTCCGTCCCAACCGGACCTACCTCAAGAGGCTCGTCAAAGAAAAAAGGAGCGCGATCATCTATCTGCAAAACTCGGGAACCGATGTGGAAAAGGATCCCCTCATTCAGCTCATGGAAGCCCAGAAAGATGACGACACGCCCATCATCATGCAGCCGCTCCTCGTTTCCTACGGACCCAGGAAGGAAAAGGAGAAGCCCCTGCTCGACGTTTTCTTCGGGGAGGTGGAAAACCCCGGGAGCCTTCGAAAACTTTTAACCTTTCTTCGCTATCACCGGCGCACGTCGGTCCTGGCCGTTGAGCCCGTCATCCTGACGGCATCCCTGAAGGACATGGAGGATATGAGTCTTGTGGACGTGTCCTATGAATTGCGGCGGGAGCTGATTGACCGGATCGACCGGGAGAAAAAGAGCATCACCGGGCCGATTCTCAAATCCCGGGATGAGATCATAGAAGAGACCCTCAAGGAACCGAAACTCGTTTCATTCATGAAGCGCCTGGCTGAGACCTCGAACAAGAAGGAGCGGGATCTGGTCAAGAGGGCGAAAAGATATCTCCGGGAGATTGCTGCGGACTATAACCAAGTCTACGTGGGGATTTGGGATAAATTTCTGACCTGGCTCTGGAATGACATCTACGACGGCATCATCATCGACAAGGAGGGGATGGCCAAGATCCGCTGCGTGTCCAAGGACATGCCGCTCGTCATTATCCCCTGCCACCGAAGCCACGTGGACTACCTGCTTTTGTCCTATGTCTTCGACAAGCACAACATTCCGCTGCCCTTCGTCGCGTCCGGGACCAACCTCGATTTCTGGCCCCTCGGACACATTTTCAGGAAATCCGGTGCTTTCTTCATCCGCCGCAGCTTCAAGGGGAACCTCTTCTACCGCGAGGTCCTGGAAAAATACCTCA
>JAPLJU010000143.1 GCA_026388445.1 Deltaproteobacteria bacterium | reverse complement strand
TATTTTTTTTCGATCAAATGCCCCTCTCCCGAGGGCGTCTTGTTAAGGTAAATCGTGATGAAGAGGCGGTCGTGTTTCATGATGAGCTTCGAGATGGGTATGTAGAGGAGAGACTGCCTCGGGAGCATGGTGATCGTCGCGTCCACCTGCGAGACGGGCCCCTTCCTCTTGACGATGAGGTTGGCGTGGTAGCCGATGGTCCCGCCGATATTCGTGAACTTCTGCTCGTCGGGCTTCACGATCTCGACGAGGTCGTTGAAGGCCGAAAGAAAGATATTCTTGTTCCGGCGCCTCCCCCAGAAATACCCGAGTGAAAGAAACAGACTGAAGGCGATGAAAAGATAGAACAGGGGCTGTGTCAGGAGATATTCGTGCTCAAACATATTCGGCTCGTTTCTTACAGGGCGGAAACAAGATCCTCGGGAATGTCATAGAGGCACCGGCCGAGCTGGCAGGCAATGGTTGCCGCCAGGGCCACCCTCTTGACCGGGATGTCTTTGCCAAAGCCCTCAACCAGCGTTTTCTCCACCTGCCCGGCCGTATCGAGGTTTTCCTCCGTGACCTTGTTGTCGATGAGAAGACGCAGCGGCAGGCCCAGGTCGCGAAGCCCTTCGATGAGCCGCTCCGACTCCCGCAGGGCGAGGAGATCGGGATTGAAGACGAGGATCACGGAGCAGTCCTCGCCCTGGAGGACCCTGTTCAGGGACTGATAGTTTTCATCGAGGGCCTTGAGGCGGTTCAGAACGTCGTCGTCGCCCTCGTCGTATTTGAGCTTGATCTCCGGGTTATTTTCCCCTTCCTTCGGCGCACCCCTGATCTTCTGGATCGTGTAGCGCTTGTCGAGGATCTGCCGCCGGATCTGCATGAGGCGCTCGATCCAGGTGATCGTCACACGGGGGAGGGCGAGGAACCGAAGCGTGAGCCCCGTGGGGGGTGTGTCGAAGATGAGGTAATCGAAATCGGTCTCATTCCGAACCGTCTCCTCGATGGAGGTGAGAAGGGCGTACTCCTCGATCCCCGGGGAATATTTCAGGACGTTGAAGTAGTTTTCGAGGTTCAGGGCGCGGAGGTAGCTGTAGGTGCGGGTGAGCACATCGATCTCTCGCTCCAGGTATTCGCGGGAGCGCTTCTGGAGGTCCACCTCGGAAAGAAACAGATTGTGGGCGAACTTTGTCCTTTTGTCCTTGAGGGTCACGCCGAAGATGTCGCCCAGGTTGTGGGCCGGGTCGAGGGATGTAATGAGGACGCTATTATTTTTCGATAGCTGGAAGGCCGTGGCGGCCGCCATGGTCGATTTGCCGACCCCTCCTTTTCCCGTGTAGAAAAGCACTTTCATCAGTCGACCCCCAGGATCCCGCAGAGCTCCGCCAGCATGTCCCCGCTTGTATCGGCGCGATATTGGAGGACTTGCATCTCTCTCTCCATGTAGGGCAGAAGCTCCACGGCCAAAAAGGTCGGCGGGGCCGGAAAGCCCACGAAGGAGCCCAGCAGGAGGAGGCTGAAGATATTCTCCAACTCCTGGACTTCCTTGCAGGTGAGTGCGATGACGCTCTCCCTTCGGCCGGCGCTGAAGTCGCCGAGAATTTGCTTGAAGGTTTTGAAAAAGGACATTTTCTTTTCTTCTTCGCCCATTTTTCTCACCGGGGCCTTGTCCACGGTCCAAATACAGAGGAGACCTTTGAAAGGCGACTTCGAAAGTCGCTTCCAAAGGTCTCCTCGTTTACGCTGTCAGGAAATCCGCCTCATTCCGTTTTTCGCAGTCTGATGAAGTCCCAGACGAAGACGACGTTCAGAACGAGCATGGCCGCCATAATGGCCTGGACCGTCCAGCCCTGTGCCGGGTTCTTGGCGATGGAATCGGGCATGATCACGACCATGAACCAGAGGATGGCCGCAGTCACGGTGACCCAAAGGAGGAGGGCCGGGATGGTGGCCATGACGGCAAATTTTGATTTCAGCCGCTTTGCCACGTAGGCCGCACCTGTCATCAGGGCAAGCGACGCGATCAACTGGTTAGCCGCGCCGAAGGCGGGCCAGACGATGGTGAAGTTCTTGCTCCAGGCCAGGTAAACACCGATGGCCGCCGGGATCAGGGAGGCTGTCCAGCGGTTGGTCAGGAACGCATAGGCGCCACCCATGTTAGTCTTGAAGGGTCCCAGCATCTCGACGAGGCAGTAACGGGCAATGCGGTTCGTGGTGTCGAGGGTTGTAAGCGCGAAGGCAGAGATCCAGAGCCCGCAGATGACCTTCACGAGGAGTGTGGGGATCCAGGACAGGAAGCTTGCCGCCACCATGTCCGCGTAGGACTGGACGACCATGTTGGCGGGAACGAGCTTGAAGGCCGTTGTCATCTTCGTGTACATGTCACCCCAGTTCCCGGCAGTGAGGGCCAGGGGCTGGTTGGCCGCGGCCGCGGCGTTCTGCAGGGCCGTGAAGCCGAAGCCGCCGATAGCGCAGATGATCAATGTCGAGAGGAACCCCTCAGTGAACATGGCGCCGTAACCGATGAAGAGGGCGTCCGATTCCTTCTCGATCTGCTTCGAGGACGTCCCCGAGGCCACAAGAGAATGGAAACCCGAAAGCGACCCGCAGGCGATGATAAGCGGGATGGCCGGCCAGAAAGGAGTGGGTTTCCCGCCGATGAGAATAGGCGCGAAAGTGGAGACCATTGGCGCCTCAAACCCCCTGAAGGTGAATACGGCGGCGGCGAAGCCGATGGCGATACCGAAGTAGAGGAGGAAGGAGTTCAGGTAGTCGCGCGGTTGAAGAAGCAGGTTCACGGGGATGGCGGCGGCGATGATGATGTAAATAAACTGGACCACCAGCCACACCTCGTGCTTCGCGGGAAGGGGGGTCAGAGTCCCCAGCCAGATGGCGGCGGCCATGAGGACGACACCGACGACCGTGGCGAGGGCCAGGTTCCATTTCCATTTGTAGATCATCTGGCCCAGGAAGATGGCAATAATGGTCATGTAGATGGAGGCCGAAGCGATCTCGGGGGTCTTCGCAAACATGCTCGCGATGACGTCGGAGAAGGCCGCCACGACAAGGACGAGCAGGAAGAAGACGATCCAGTAGAAGGCCGTCCCCGACCGCTTCGTGAAGAGGTCCGAGGCGACGAACTGGATAGACTTGCCGTCGTAGCGGATGGAGGCCATCAGGGCCAGGTAGTCATGGACGGCGCCGATGAAG
This sequence comes from Deltaproteobacteria bacterium, assembly GCA_026388445.1. Taxonomy (GTDB): domain Bacteria; phylum Desulfobacterota; class Syntrophia; order Syntrophales; family UBA2192; genus JAPLJU01. The sequence continues at coordinate 1,645 of JAPLJU010000143.1, read as the reverse complement.
ACGTTTCCGAGCCATACCCAGAGAAGTCCCGGCAGCCAGCCCCAGCACATGGCCATGGCGGGTCCGATGATGGGGCCCGCGCCGGCGATGGAGGCGAAGTGGTGCCCGAAGAGGACGTACTTGTTGGCGGGCACGTAGTCAATCCCGTCGTAGAGGCGCTTAGACGGGGCGTCGACGGCATCCGATGCCCTGACCACGTCGCGCTCGATCTTCTTGCCGTAGATGAAGTAGAGCGCCATGTAAACGATAAAGGCAATGGAGATTACTATAGTCGTTGTCATTGAACATCTCCTCCTTTCAGAAAAATAAATGTAAAGTGATATAAAGGTTTAGAAAATAAAGGACTTGAAACGTGACTTCCGCAGGAAAATCTACGCCTGTTGCCGGTGAAAGTCAAATGGTTTGTCGCTTGACAAAGCGGGTTTTTGGAGTATCTTAAAAGTAGAAATTTTTTGTAAAATTAGACAGGTAAACCCGTCAATTTTTCGTCCGAGAACCGTGAGTCACTGATTCATTCGTGTCGAATCGTCAAAGAAATTAAAAGCTTATAAAAATCCATCCGCCGAGGTGAACCATGGCAGGGAGCAAAAAGAAGACGCAGGCCGATGAGCGGCTCATGATTGGCACGAAGATCAAGGAGCGCCGGCAGAAGAAGCGCCTGACGCTCGAGGACCTCGCAGCGAAAACGGGCCTCACGAAGTCCGTCCTCGTAAAGATCGAAAAGGACGAAACCGTTCCGCCCCTGGGGACGCTCCTGAAACTCTCAAAAGCCTTGGATATCAGCATGGCCAATTTCTTCGAGGACGAGGTGGAGCTGGAGCGCATTTCGGTGACGCGAAGCGGCGAACGTGTCCGGGTCAAGCGAAGGCCCCATCACCAGGAGGGGGAGGTGGACTACATCTACGAATCCCTCGAGTCCAAGAACCCCAACAAGCACATGGAGCCCTTCCTGGTGGAATTTCTTCCCCTGGAGACGGGCGACATGGTCTTCATGAGCCACGAGGGCGAGGAATTTCACTACGTCCTGGAGGGCAAGGTGGAATTCCGCACCGACGACCGCGTGGAGGTCCTTTACCCGGGGGACTCCCTCTATTTCGAATCCGAGATCAACCACAGTTTCCGTTCCCTCGAGGGAAAGCCGGCGAGGGTCGTTGCCGCCGTGTGGAGCCGGCCTTGATGAAAGGTTAAAGACCATGTTGGAAATTCGCGTTCACGGCCGCGGAGGGCAGGGGACGGTGGTGGCCACCGTGCTTCTCGCCAAGGCCTTTTTCGAGGCCGGGTACCAGGTCCAGAGCTTTCCCTTCTTCGGCGTCGAAAGACGCGGCGCGCCCGTCGAGGCCTATCTGAGGCTCGACAAAAAAGAGATCCTCCTGAGGACCAACGTTTACACGCCGGACCACGTGGTCGTTCAGGATCACACGCTTCTTCTGACCATCAATGTCACGAGGGGTCTGAAGCCGGGAGGCTGGATCCTGATCAATGCGCCTTCCGTACCGGCGGACCTGGGGCCCTTCACGGGGTACCGCCTCGCCTGCATCGATGCCAACCGAATCGCCCTCAAGCACCAGCTCGGTACGCGAACCCACCCCATCGTCAACACCACCATGATCGGAGCCTTTTCCCGCGTGCTGGGCATGCCGCCCAT
>JAPLJU010000255.1 GCA_026388445.1 Deltaproteobacteria bacterium | reverse complement strand
CTTGAAGTGGGGCGTCTGCGACAAACCGCATGACCGAAGCGAGCCAGGCACTGATACATGTTCAAGGGAAAGAAGATCATCGTCGTCATGCCGGCCTACAACGCGGCCAAAACGCTTGAAATGACCTATCAGGAGGTCATGGCGCAGGAAATTGTAGACCACGTGATCGTCGTTGACGACGCGAGCCGCGATGAAACCCTCCGGATCGCCAGGGGACTGCCCCATGCCACGGTTATTGCCCATTCCAAAAACAGCGGCTACGGCGCCAATCAGAAAACCTGCTACCGCATGGCCCTGGGTGAGGACGGCGACATCATCGTCATGGTTCACCCGGACTACCAGTATACGCCAAAGCTCATCCCCGACATGGCCACTCTCATTGCGAACGAATTATACCACTGCGTGCTGGGGTCGAGGATCCTCGGGGGATACGCCCTGAAAGGCGGCATGCCGCTCTGGAGATACCTGGCGAACCGGTTCCTCACCTATGCGGAGAACATCCTGATGGGGGCCAAGCTTTCCGAATATCACACGGGGTACAGGGCTTTTTCCAGAAAGTTGCTGGAACAGCTCCCCCTGGAGCAGAACTCAGACGATTTCGTCTTTGACAACCAGATGCTGGCCCAGGTGCTATGGTTCGGTTACACCATCGCCGAGGTCAGCTGCCCCACGCGCTACTTTGCGGAGGGGTCGTCCATCAATTTTCGTCGGAGCGTGAAATACGGTTTCGGCTGCCTGTGGACGGCACTGGCCTTTCGCCTGGCCAGGACGGGCCTTTTGAAAACGAACATATTCCCCACCGTCAAAAAATGACTACTCCCTGATGCCGGAAGAGGATTCAAAGGAGCCCTTCCCCGTCGTTCATGATGAAAACGTCACCTCACAACCGATTTGATGACTTCTTCGTGGAAGAGAAGTATCAGCTTCTGAAGAATCATCTTTACAATTACCTCCTCCGAAAACGCGCCATCGGAAAGATTCTGAAACGTGAGAAGCCCGGCTTGATTCTCGAGGTCGGAAGCGGCATATCCCCCGTGACAACCCCCGGAGACCACATAATCTATTCGGACGCTTCCTTTCTCGCCATGAGAAGTCTGAAAAATGATCTTGGGCGGGGGTCATTTGTCGTTGCGGATGTCATGCGTCTCCCCTTCAAACATGGTGCCTTCAGTCATGCAGTCTGTTCCGAGGTCCTCGAGCATGTGGAAGATGACAGAATGGCCCTGAAGGAACTGTCGCGGGTTCTGAGGCCATCGGGCCGCCTCATCCTCACCTTCCCACACCGGAAGTTCTACTTTGCCAACGATGATCGATTTGTGGGACACCTTCGTCGGTATGAATCGATCGAAATGGAGGATCGCCTGGAGGAAGCGGATTTGATGCCCCTGTCCACGGAAAAGATACTGGGCCCCCTGGAAAAGGCGACGATGATGGCCGTGGTTTACGGGATTGAAAAGGCGCAGAGGTGCCGGGCAGGGAGGGTTTCTGAAGGCAGATCCCGGGCAATAACCCGCCCTCTCATCAGTCTCTATAAATGGGTAAACCGGGTGTACGCCGCTGCCGCATGGGCCGACGCGAAATTGATGCCTCGCTCCCTCTCCTCTGTTCTTCTGATCCGGGCTGAAAAAACGGATTCAGGCAGCAGCGAAAAGTAACAATCGAAGACGCTCCGGATACACGCTTTCCTTCCCGCTGGAACTCGACGACAAAAATAGGCTTTTAAAATACGGCGCGAAATGATAGCAGAGGTGCGACCCGTCGTTCCTTTGCACGAAGGGTCGGGATCCCCGAAAATCATAAAAGATGAGCTGCCTGTCGAGAATTTTCCCAGTCCATGAAAAAACTGGCGCGACTGTATCCTGATTTCTTCATCTGTACCTTACTTGTCCTGCTGACGGCCGCCGTTTATCTTCAAGTCGGAAGCCATGAATTCATTACCTATGACGACACGGTCTACTTAACGGAAAATCCCATTGTACGGGGAGGCCTCACCCTCGAGGGGCTCCGCTGGGCCTTCACGACGACAGAAGCGTCAAACTGGCATCCTCTCACCTGGCTTTCCCACATGCTGGACTGCCAGTTCTTCGGTCCCAACGCCGGAGCACACCACCTGGTCAACCTCCTCTTCCACCTTGCAAACACCGTCCTTCTCTTTCTGGTTCTCCGGTGGATGACCGGGGCTGTGTGGCGGAGCGCTTTTGTGGCAGCCCTTTTTGCCCTTCACCCCTTGCACGTCGAGTCCGTCGCCTGGATCGCCGAGCGAAAAGACGTCCTGAGCACTTTCTTCTTCTTTATGATCCTGGCTGCCTATATTCATTACACCAAAAGACAGAGATGGCAGAGGTATCTTCTGGTCCTGTTCGGCTTTTCCCTCGGCCTTCTGGCCAAGCCCATGCTGGTGACATTGCCCTTTGTCCTTCTTCTGTTGGATTACTGGCCCCTCGGTAGAACCCCTTACTGGAAAAAGGATGAAGCCATTCCGAAGGCCGCCCTGAAGATCAACGAAGCGGCAGGAAAGCGGCACAAGGAGAAGGGAGAAAAGGACGCGATAGGCAAGGGGAGCACCTTTCCGTGGTTCCTTGTCTATGAGAAGATCCCTTTCTTTGTGCTCACGGCACTATCGTGTGTCATAACCATTCACGCTCAGCAAACGGCCATCGTCTCATTCCAGTATTTGCCTTTCTTCGAACGCCTTTCAAACGCAATTGTTTCCTACATCCGCTATATCCTGAAGATGGTCTGGCCGCTGGACCTCTCTCCTTTTTATCCGTACGCCCCAGGGCCGGCCTGGGTAGTCGCCGGAGCGGCGATCCTCATTACCTGTGTCACGTTATTGGCCGTCAGGAAGATCCGCCCTTTCCCCTATGTCGCCGTCGGATGGTTCTGGTACCTCGGGACGCTCTTTCCCGTTATTGGTATTGTGCAGGTCGGGGAGCAGGCCCTGGCGGACCGATACACCTATGTCCCGCTAATCGGCCTATTCATCATCCTGGCGTGGGGCATTTACGACCTGGCCGAAAAAATACCTATCCGGAGAATCGCTCTGGCCGTCCCCGCGGGCATCCTCATTACGGCTTTGATGGTGACGACCTGGCTTCAGGTCCAACGCTGGCGGGATAGTGTGACCCTCTTCAACCACGCTCTGGCCGTTACAGAAAATAACTATGTCGCACGGAATGTCATCGCGGTAAAGCTTCTGCGCGAGGGAAAACTTGAGGAGGCGCTGCATCAAAGCGAAGAGGCCTTACGAATGAATACCTCGGCGCCAAACGCCCTGATGATTCATGGCATCATCCTCTTTGAGATGGGGAAGCCGGAAGCGGCAAGAAAATACTTCCTGAAGATCATCGAATCGAATCCCGACTATGCAAGCGGATACTACGGCCTGGGCAGTGTGTACTATCTCGAGGGCGACATGGACAGGGCGATCGAGGCCTTCTTGAGGGCCATTAGTCTTGACGGGAACCACTTCATGGCGCACATGAAAGCGGCCGAGGCCTTCTCACAAAAGATACATTACGACGAGGCCATGAAATATTATAAAATGGCCTTGAAACTGCAACCCCGAACCGCGGAGATATACTCGAGCATGGGGAGCATCCTGGTGCTGCAGGGGCGTGTTGACGAAGCAATTGCTCCATTAAACAAAGCCCTGCAGATGAAACCCGATTACGCAAAGGCACACAACAACCTGGGAAGCGCTCTTTTACTGCAAAAGAAGCGGGATGAAGCGATTGTCCATTTTCAGGAAGCCGTGCGTCTCGATCCGGACTACAGGCTTGCCCGGGAAAACCTGAGCGAGGCACTGGCTCAGAAGAAGAAACCGGAAAGGTGAGAAGTCAACGGGCTGTTGCCCTGAACATTTCGGATCAAATGGGCTGAGAAACGGATTTTCAAGGCAAATTAAATCGCCTTTGTGTTGAGCCTAGTATCCTTGGACATTTCTCACCACTCCCAACTCACAACTCGGGCCTGTGAACCTTTGGCCTTGTTTCACCACTCACCACTATGCACTGACCGCTATCCCTTCGCCTTAAGCCCAATGCCTGGCGCCTTGCCCTTCTACATGACACCCTTGTACCAGCCCCCGTCGATCTGGATGGCTGCACCGGTGATGTAGCCCGCCTGGACCGATGCGAGGAAGGTGACGAGCGCGGCGAATTCCTCCGGCGTCCCGATCCTCCCCATGGGGATCTCCGATGTCCACTTCTGGATGACCGCCTCCGGTGTTGTCCCCTGCTTCTGGGCGACGACCTTGGAGAGGTTTCGAACCCGGTCCGTCATCGTGTATCCCGGACAGACGCTGTTGACGGTGATATTGAACGGGGCCAGTTCATTGGAGAGCGACTTGGCAAACCCGATCACGCCTGAGCGGACGGTATTGGAAAGAATGAGCCCGTCGATGGGCTGCTTGACTGCGATCGAGGTCATGTTGATGATCCGCCCCCAGCGCTTCGCCTTCATGACGGGGACGGCCTCGCGCGTCATCACGATCGTGCTCATGAGATTCAGGCGGAAACCCTGATGCCAGAGGTTGTCGTCGATCTCGAGGAAGGTCATTGACGGTGGGCCGCCGGCGTTGTTGACGAGGATATCCACGGTCCCGTAGTGCTCAATGGATTTTTTGACGAATTTTCTGGCTTCCTCCTCCTTCGATACATCCGCGGGGATGGTAAAGATATCAACCCCCGTTTGTTTCTTGATGATCTGCGCCGCTTCCGGAAGATTCGGATCGTCGAGGGCGCAGATGGCCACCTTTGCCCCCTCCCGGGCAATCTCCATGGCTACGGCCCTCCCCAGCCCCTGGCTTCCGCCCGCAATCAGGGCAACTTTTCCCTTCAACCCAAGATCCATGATTCCCTCCTTTTCTAGTCTATCTGGTCTGTCTTGTCTGTTTGGTCTTTTTAGTCTTGCTCACAACACACAACTGACAACTCACAACCCGGGCTTGCAGCCCGATCTCACCACTGACCACTCTGCACTCTCCACTATCTTTATCACTCTGTACCCGACCCCCTATACCCTTTACCCGGGCCTTCGGCCTATGCTCGCCAATAGCCCCTCGCCTTT
>JAPLJU010000190.1 GCA_026388445.1 Deltaproteobacteria bacterium | reverse complement strand
GCAGATTTCGGCCTGCTTCATCCCTGAGGGAGTGGTTGCTCTCGAAGACGCCTGCCGCGTAGTACTGACCGCTGACCTTGATGTCAGCAGCCGAGGCGGGCGCATTGAGGGCTGCCACGAGGCCCAGTATTAGTAATACAGTTGATACCTTTCTCATTTTCTCCTCCTTCTTATGTGATAGGAAATGACCCCTTTCTCTTGTCGTCGTCATTTCTTTCGTTTTTCCCAGAGCGTTTGCCACAAACCGTCATGACCGGCGCGTACGACGGGGATGACCGCTTTGTGCCCCAGGAGTTTCGGCCTGAGCCACCCCCTTGTGTCCACTCGGTCGCCCGCGCGGGGCTCCGTATCGTACCGGTCTAGTGGGATGATTTGGATTTGACGGTACACCAGTTCCTCGATCCAGGTCCTGGGGTATAAGTCTCGCCATAACCCGAACTCAGATTTTCAGCCTGTCCTTCCTTTGATCATGTGAATCGCCGTGGCCTTGATAGATGCCGTCACCACCATACCCTCGCGGAGGCCCAATTCCTCCAGGGCAAGGACCGTCACGTAGGCCACGAGAAGAAACCCGCAGGAGATTTCCACCTTCAGGAAAAGTCCCAGGGGGGTAATCCTGACAATCATGCCGGTAAAGACATTCCGGGCGCTGGTCACACCTGATCCCGAGGGCGGAGAGAGGGTGACGTTCTCGGGGCGGATGCAGAGGATCACCTCCTCACCCGTACTGGACGATCCAACGACCTCAATATCGATTCCCTTTACATCCACCACAAGGACCGTCCGGTTCACGTCCCTGACGCGGCCCCTGAGAAAGGTCTCCGTCCCCACGAAGGCGGCGACAAATTCGTTGGCGGGGCGGTTCATGACTTCCGTCGCGCCATCGATCTGATGAATCTTTCCGCCATTCATGACGGCGATCCTGTCGGACAGGCGAAGCGCTTCCATACGATCGTGAGTTGCCATGAGGGTTGTCGTCCCCGTCATACGAAGCACCTTCTGGAGGTCCGTGGCAATGGATTCCCGAGTGGGGGGGTCCAGGGAGACGAAGGGCTCGTCCAGGAAGAGCACCTCCGGGTTCGTGGCAAAGGCCCTGGCCAGGCTGGTGCGCTGCGCCTCGCCGCCGGAGAGGGTCCGCGCCGAACGGTCGCTGAGATGGCCGATTCCGAAGCGCTCTAACTGTTCTTCGACAGTCCACCGGATTTCCGAACCCCGTACCCCGCGGATCTTGAGCCCCGATGCCACGTTTTCAAAGACAGTGGTGTTGAGGAGGAGGGGTTCCTGGAAAACCATGGATAAACGTCGGCGGTATTCAAGGGGGGTATAGTCGGCCCCGATTCGCCTTCCTTTGAAGAGTACTTCGCCTCCCGTTGTCTTGATAAGTGCAGAGAGAGCCTGGAGCAAGGTGGTCTTTCCCGCACCGTTAGGGCCAATGACGGAGAGGATCTCCCCTTCATGAACAGAAATGACCTCAACGTCGAGGATCACGGAACCGCCGCGGACGACCCGGAGATTCCGGGCCTCCAGTATCGCGGATTTGTCCTTCATCTCGGTTTTTCTCGCTGCTGGATGTAGGTGAGAATCAGGTTGATCACGTAGGCGAAGATGAGAAGGATGATCCCCAGGGCAATGGCAATGTCGAAGTTTCCCCGGCTCGTTTCCATGACCGTCGCCGTCGTGAGGACACGGGTGTAGCCCTTGATGTTGCCGCCGACCATGATGGAGGCGCCGACTTCCGAGATGACCCCGCCGAAGCCGGCCATCACCGCGGCAAGGAGAGGGAGGCGAGCCTCCCGGATAAGGATCCGAACCATCTGCAACCGTGTGGCCCCGAG
>JAPLJU010000242.1 GCA_026388445.1 Deltaproteobacteria bacterium | reverse complement strand
TCATCAAAAGAGACGTTTTGCCTGAACCGTTCGGACCAAACAGAATATGCGTCTCCCCCGGGTTGATTTCCAGATCAATATGCTTCAATACCTCTTTCTCCCCGATTTGGACCTGAAGATCTTCAATCCGTAGCATAATTCACTCCTACCGAAAAATTCTTAAATGGATCAAGCAAACGATTATTGGGTGGTCTTTTTCCCTTCTTGGGACTCAACGACTCTCTGGTATTTCTCATGGATCATCTTCCGATCGAATTCCCAGAACTCTCCAAGCATAAGGTCCTGCTCTTCCCTGCTGAAATAATCCAGACAGGGAAAGAAGAAGTGCTTATCCTCTTTTTCGATGTGGGCCGGGTAGAGCTTTATCAGTGTCTCAAGACAGTTGAGTGCATCTTCCAGGGCCGTTGTATCACCTTTGATGTACCTTGATTGGGCTTCGCTCAGCTTACCGACCACACTTCTCGCGTAGACATGTTCTTCAACGAGTTCGTCCATGACCTTCTTGTGCTCGGTGGAAAGCTTTTTCCGGGCAAGATCCCTGAAGAGAATGTCTTCCTCTTTCCCATGGTGGGTCCGGTCCGCATAGGTCCTGAAAAAATCCACGCAGGTATTTATGAAAACCGCATCGACCTTCCTTGTTTCGGATATCTTTCGGATTTCATCACCCATGATGCGGACCATCCGCTCAATGAGTCTGTGCTCGATCATCAGCGGACCAATCGGCTTCATCACCCTCCCTCCTTTCGAGCTTGAATAAAAAAGATTCCCGGTCTTATAAAGCTGAAACGTCTCGTGCAAAAACAAGAAAGATGTACCTGATTTGCGTGTATCAGCTGAGTTCTTATTGAACGCCGGGAACGACCATTCTCGGGGAAAATTCTCGATCCTTTATACATTGAATAAGCATCACGACGAGCCTTGTCAAGGAATTCCTCGGTTCCCGGATCGTTGAAGACCACGACGAGATCTCTTCCCTTTTCATACACGGATTGATTCTGCATGATCCTGTCATTCCGGGATCCGTATAAAGACTCAACTCAGCGATTTCATTAGGCATTATCTCGGAACCTTTTTTTCGCTCATCACATCCCACGCAGGACTGAAAATTTTTCGGGTTTTTTGAAAAAAATGATTGACTTTTTCTACGCTGAATATAATCAATAACCGATTTTTGCGGTCCGACCAGCCCTCATTTTTTTCCATGAGGACTCATACGCCATCGAGGGGAGAAACATGAGAGTAAAAGTGGATGAAGAACTGTGCATCGGTTGTGAGGCTTGCGTTGAAATTTGTCCTGAAGTCTTCGAAATGCAGGGCGACATAGTCGTCGCGAAGATCGAAGATGACATTCCCGATGATCTCGAAGATACGTGCCGGGAATCCGCCGAAAGTTGTCCCGTCGAGGCGATTCTCGTCGAGGATTAGGACCATCCTTTCCGCGCCACCTTACGCATTCGCAACAAGGTCGGGCGACGAAATACCCTGCCAGGCCCGGCTATCGGTCCTTCCAAAATGAAGCCGGTCTTTCACACGGCTCTTTCCAAGACAAACGATCTCCCAAACCGCGCGTCATACTTATAAAGATTCCAGGTCCCTCAATATTTGAAAACACCTTCATCGTAGATGACGCTCTGACCGCCGCCGACCAGGTGCGCCGTCACCCGCTTCCGCTCGGTGTTGACAAAATCCCAATGCAGGGCCGAGTCATTGAATCCCAGCTTCTTTTTTAGCCCCCGGTTGAGTTTCGCAGGGTTGCCGTCGTACGTGTCGGAATAAGACGCCCCGACCGCAAGATGACAGTTACCGTACCGTCCGCCATAATTTTCATCGAAAAGGGTATTGGCCATGAAACGGTTGATTCTCGAGAATCGCCTGTCCGTGAGCGAGAACTCTCCGATCTTGCTGGCCCCGTCATCCATGGTCAGTTGTTTGACGACAAAGTTCTCTCCCACTTCGGCCTTGGCCTTGATCATCTTCCCTTTTTTAAACGTCAGACGGACACCTCTCACATAATTCCCGGTCCGGAATGAGGGCTGATCGGCATAGTAGATCCCTTCCGATCCCCGCCAGTCGGGTGAGATGAAGATTTCGAAGCTCGGGATGTTGTGCCCCGAAATGCCCACCCATTTCCTCCGTTGACCGGGCGTTATCTTCAAATCGATGTTTTCAGATTCCACGTGATAATAGCTGACCTTCATACCGCTGAGCCATCTCTTGATGCTGCCCATCTCCCGATAGACGGTTTCCCACTGACGGACGGGATTCTCCACATCCAGATAGCATGCCCTGCTGACCTGCTCCGCATATTCCCTGAGTGAAATCTGAGCAAACCGGGCGAGTTCCTCTGTCGGGCATATGCACAGCGTCCAACCGTAGAGACCTGCCTGATCCCGTTTTTCCAAAAGGTCTCTGAGGGGCTTTCGGGCCACGATGGCCTTCGCAATTTTCCGGGGATCGACATCGGCGAGATGGGTCAGCGATTCCGGGGCATAGAGATAAACACTGCCGTTGAGTTTCTCACACAGCTCACGGTCGCCGGGCGGCGTAAAAGTAAGTTGGGTCTTGCTTGATTTTTTGTAGAAATGAGCCTCCATGCGGGGCGTCAGGCCCGCTCGCATAACCGGGTGAAGTCCCGATGCAAGAAGCTCCGCCTGAACGACCTCCGCCAGAGCCGTTGCCGGCCAGTCATAGCGAACGAGCACAATATCGTTTTTCTTGTAAGCGTCTTTTCTTGCCCTTCCGAGCCCCCAGACGAGCACACGGGCATATCTCTCGAGCTGTTGATCCGTGAAAACCATAGGCTGTCTTTGACCTCCTTTATCAAAAGATGAGGGTATTAAAAATTTGCCGGTTTGCAGATGATCTCTCTGACCTTCAAATCAAAAAAAGAAAAGCTGTTGGCCGGTTTGATCACCAGGGCTGTATCCGCTCCCTCGCTGGTACCACCCACGGAAATAATGTCCTCGTCTGTTCGAACGAGCCCCGCATCGGCTGCCATGAGCGCAATCTCGATGGCGACCTTTGTTCCCTGCCCGAATGTTCTCAAAGTGTATGCCATGATCTCATCGGCCTGATACGTGCCCAGTTTGTTCCGAACGGCACGTCCCACACCGCCGAAGGCGTGCTGGCAGGTCAGGACCTGAACCTCCCTGGATTGAAGTTCCCTGCGTGTGGCCTCTTCCATCTCCTGGGTGTTGGGTTCATCAAACCCGGTCACGTGTGTCACCGCGATCAGCCGGATCACCGGATCAAGCACTTTGAGTGCCTCGAAAGCCGTGTTGCCACTGCAAGTGGCAACGATCACCTTTTTCGTACCCAGCGATCTGGCACGACTCGCAACGGCCTCGAGAACACTTCTGGTGTTTTCTGAACCTGCCTGTCGGAAGCAGCGACAGGGTTTATCCTCAAAAAATGATCCATTGGAGATGACGGCCTCCACGATTCTTTTTCTTCCGCTGTCCTTAGCGGCCCTGCCCCCAGCGGAATCTGCTCTTCATTTTAACGGGCGGCCTTTTTCGCTGGCTGGGCCGGACAAAAATCTCCCTGGACACAGAATCGTCGAAGGCCACCGTATTTTCATCCACTTTCAGGATATAGGACGGTTTTTTCTGGATCAACTCGATGGGACGACCGGTCATGACGCCGAGGGACGATAAAAACGCCAGGCGCGCATTATCCGTTGTCCCGATATAGGCAACCGTTCCCGTCTCGCCCGCTTCGAGTTCGGAGAGAGGAACCACAAGGGGGCGAAGAGAGGTTTCGCCGGATACGCAGCATTCCCCGGCCGGAATGAGCTTCCCGTGCGGACAGGTTCTCGGGTGACCGAGCAAAATACAGATGGATTCCGCGGCATCCGTATCGAGCATGTGTTCATACCGGCAGGCGGTTCTTTCCGCTTCCTCCATTTCGAGATTCAGAACATCGGAGAGAAGCCGCTCCGAGAGCCTCTGGTTTCTGATGAATCTCCGTGCCTCTGCGTAACCTGCTTCCGTCAGCTTGACCTCGTCGCCTTCCACCTTGAGATAGTCTTCCCGGGTGAGCTCACCCAGGCCCTCCCTGTGCCTCATCTTCGTAAGCGATACACTGTCACCCACCTGCGGAACTTCTGCCCTGTTTTCAATCCGCATCCAGATTTCGCTGAGGGCCTCTTCCTGTTCCTCGGTTAATGGCGTTTTCTTGTATTCCATGCCCTGGCTCCCTAAAAATGAATGTTCAGAAGTCTTAAAAAGAAATTAAGGACGGTGCCGGCCATTATGGCATAAGCAAAAACAAAACTGACAAGCAAAAGGGCCACTCGATACCCTCTCTCCTTGAAAATGATAAATACATTCGCAATACAGGGGACAAAGAGGGTCATCACGGATATGCCGACAAAAGCCTGAAGACCGTCCATCAGTCCCTGGTCGAAAAGATCAAAAAGGCCTGCGGCCCCGTAATCCCTCCTCAAGAAACCCAGGATGAAGGCCTGGGAAGATTTCCGCGGCAAATCGAAAAAGCCTACGACAACAGGTGAAAAGATCTCCATGAGCCATTTCAGCAGCCCGGTCACATCGGCGAAGAAGAGAAACGCCGTACCGAGCAAAAAATATGGGATCGCCTCCCGGATAAACCACTTTGTGCGGAAGTAGGTCTTGCTCAGGATGTTGTCCAGCCGGGGCATTCTAAAGGGCGGCAATTCCGTCAAGAAAAAGGAGGGTCCGCCTGGGAGGACCTTCGAGGCAAGGTAGCCGACGATGAGCAGCTGGAGGCTGATGAATGCCATAAAAAGGAAAATCGAACCGCCTCCGATTCTTGAAAAAATCCCCAAAATGACACCGAGCTGGGCGGAGCAGGGAATCCCCAGGGCGAGGAGCAGTGTTGCGATGATCCTCTCCCGGCGCGTCTCGAGCACTCGCGTTACCAACGTGGCCATCGTCCCGCAACCCAGGCCCAGGACAATCGGAATGACGGCCCTGCCATTGAGACCCATGACGGTAAAGGTCCGGTTCAACATGACGGCGAGGCGGGGAAGATATCCCGAATCCTCCAGAAGGGAGAAGGCAAGAAAAAAAGCCGTCACGATCGGGAAGACGATGGCCAGCGCGTAGGTGAGACCCATCGTGATTTGACCGTATTCGCCGATGAAAAAGTTCCGCACGTGCTCTTCGGGAATGTGCGACAGGAGCCGGACCACCGGGGGCAACAGGATGCCCTTGAACAGGACCTCCTGGACGAAATCGACGAGATATCCTGCAGCAAAGACACCCACAAACTGATAGAGACCGAAAAGGATAACTGCGAGGACGACAAAACCCCAGAGGGGATGCGTCGAGAGGCGTTCCAAAGTCCATAAGGACTTTACGGCAAGCCTTCTTTCCTCGCGCCTGGTAACGCTCTTCTTGATCATCCGATCCACGTGGGCCGCCCTCGTCTCCATGATGACCTGAGAGAGGGGATCCCCGAACTGGGACTGGGTCTGCGAGATGATCTCCCGGATGGCGCGCTTTTTTCCCCTGTCGTCCTTCTTTAAAAACTCATCGACAAGATTGGAAGTTCCCGCAAGGAGCGTCAGGGCCAGGAATCTCCTGGAAGCGGCGGACCGCGGCAGCTCACTAACGATCCGATCGATGGCGTTCTCGATGCGGGGGTCATAGGTTATTTGAAGCGAGGATCTTGACGAATGCCGGATCGCGTCGAGCAGATCTTCTTTGCCTCTCTTCTCCGTGGCCACTGTCAACACAACGGGGATCCCGAGACCTGCGGAGAGCGCCGCCGTGTCTATCCGGTATCCACTTTTCTCTGCCTCGTCGGCCATATTCAAATCAAGAACGAGCGGAAATCCCGTTTCCGCCAGCGGCAGGGTCAACATGAGCGTCCTTCTCAGGTTCTTCGCATCGCCGACCTGCAGGATGGACTTTTCTTCGTCCGAAAGGATGGTACGGAGCGTGACCATCTCATCTTCACTCCGGGGGATGATACTGCCGATACCCGGCGTGTCGATCACATAGAGATCCAGCTCCGTCGCTTTCCCGGACAGAACCTCAACCGTGGTTCCCGGATAATTGGAGACGACAACATAACGACCCGTGAGGATCGAAAAGATCACGCTCTTACCGATGTTGGGCTGGCCGACAAGGAGCAACTTCCCGGCCTCCGAGGATTCTCGGCCGTCTGTCAATACAAGATCCGGACCTTGCACCATTTCGCAGTCACCTTTTTAAATCGACACACTTCACTCGACATCATCGTCATGAAAAACAGTTACTTCGAGGGAACGTTCAGAACATCGGGAAAACCGGAGGGTAAAACGGGCATCCTGATCCCAGGAAAAGACAGCAGGAATCTTCCCCCGCACCCAACCTAGCGACCCGACCCGATACGGACATCCGCCACAGAGCCCTTCTTGATCTAACCCGGGAATACGTCCTTCAGGAGCGTATCGATGGAGCGGCAGGTATAACAGACGATTCGACCTTCCCTATCCAGGAGTACGAGTGTCGGTACACCCTTCACATCGAAGAGTTCCGCCACATGCCCGTCACTGTCCAGCGCGACCCGGTAGGGTAACGCGTACTTGTCCGCAAAGGCGGCCACTTTACCGGCGGGTTCCTGGACAAAGATATTGATGATTTCCAAATCTTTCTTTCCATAGGATGAATATAAACTCTTGATATGGGGGATCTCATCGCGGCAATACTTACACCACGTCGTACTGAAAACAAGAAGGACAGGCTTGTTCTTGTAATCCGAAAGCTTGACATCGCCCCCCTTCAAATCTTTCAGGACAAAATCAGGGGCCTTGTTTTCTATGCTTTTATCCCGGATATCGTATTTCTTGGATTTTGTGGATTCGGGCTGCGGCGATGAGCAGCCGATAATGCCGAGCGCCAGGACCACACTGAAGAGGAGTCTGATCATCATATGATTTCTCACTTTCATGTCATTAATGAACCTGCCGTCACCAGCAGGTATTCTCCGATCACCAGCAGCAGCCAACCGAACAAATGTTTCACCCTGACCATCCAGGGGCCGGCTCTGGGCAGACTCGCCAGCAGTCCCGCGAAGGTTCCCAGAAGGATGAGCAGGGTGCCCATGCCGAGAGCAAATACGAACAGGAGGCTCATGCCATAAAGAAAATTTTGCTTCGCAGCCACGTAACCCAGAAGGATGTAAAGGACAGGCGCGGAACAGGGTCCGAGGATAAATCCGGACGTCAGGCCGACGAGAAAGCTTCCTATATACCCCTTCCTCTGCTCCTTCGGCTGAATGCGGGATAGAAACTGCGGCATGGGAATCTCAAAGACATCCAGCATGGATAAACCGAGAAGGATAACGACATTAGCGACAATAATGTTGATCCATGGATTGGTCTGGATCTGCCCAAACAAGCGGCCCGTCAGGGCTGCGAAACCTCCGATGGCCGTATAGGTCACAGACATCCCGAGGACGTACACCAGAGAGAGCAGAAAACCTTTCGACCTCGAACCGCCGCATCGCCCGCCGACATAGGCCACCGTTAAGGGTATAACGGGATAGACGCACGGGGTGAAGCTCACAAAAACGCCTCCCAGGTAGACCACCAGAAACGCGAGCAGCACCGACGTCTGAAGATAGGTCTCGATGTTCGCTACTAGATTCTCAATCATCTAAAGGTCGTTGCGTCGATAAATAATGGATTTTATATAACACTTTCCACTGCCCTTCAAGTTGCAATTTTTCCATTTGTCGCTCTTCACATCCAGAATGGCGTCCCATTCGAGAAACGACATTTAATATTTGCAACCCTGTTGCATTTATGATAATCAGGATTCATGAAAACAGCCAGGGAACAATGCGAGGCTTCGAATACGCTGAAAAATGCCGGCTTGAGCCAAACATCCCACCGGAAGAGAATCCTGCACATCCTGATTCACGCAGATACGCCATTGAGTGTGAGCGACATCCTGAGACAACTGGATCAGGAGAGAAAAATGAACAAGGTGACCGTTTACCGTATTCTTTCATCCTTCAAATCTGAGGGGATCATAAGAGAAATCCCGACGGACCACGGCGTTAATCGTTACGAAATGGCCTGCCAGCATAACCCCGTCCACCCGCATGTGTACTGCAGAATATGCCGGACCATGACCTGTATGCCGCCGATCACGCTGTCACAGGTGTGGGATCTTTTCGCTGCCCCCTCGGATTTCAGAATCGATAATATCAACGTCAGCATCACGGGCCTTTGCCGAACCTGCCAGAGAAAATAATAGCGCAACCGTGTTGCGTGACGGGACCTTCTCTTTCCCGGAGGCCGTCCATGAGAAGTCGTCAAAAAACGTTCTGCATGATCCTGGCCCTGTCGCTTCTATCCCTGGTAGGCTCGGCATGCGCCCCGGGGTCTGAGCAAAAAGAAAAGGGCCCGAAGATTATTGCCGTCACGACGCTGTTCCCGCTCTACGACTTCGCAAAACACGTGGGGGGCGATCGGGTCGAAGTGACCCTGCAACTCCCCCCAGGGATGGAACCGCACAGCTTCGAGCCCAGACCGTCCGACATCATAAAATTGAACCGCGCGGATCTGTTCATCTACACCAGTTTCGCCATGGAGCCCTGGGCGGAAGCTCTCCTGAAGGGACTCCAGAGCAGAGACCTGGTGATTGTCAACAGCAGCCGGGGCATCCCTGCGATGAAGCCCTCCGAAGAGAAAGACAACCGGCACGCTCAGAATCGTCACCTTGACGCTGCGGACCCCCACATCTGGCTTGATTTTTCCAGTGCCGTCAAAATGATCGAAAATATCCGTGACGGCTTCATCACGAAGGACCCGGGGAGTAAAGAGACCTACGAGCAGAATGCCGCGGCATACATCACAAAATTGAAAAGCCTTGATGAACGGTTCCAACAGGGTCTCCGGGGCTGCAGGAAGAACATCATCGTAAACGGGGGTCATTTTGCCTTTGCCTACATGGCAAAACGCTACGGGTTCCGCTATGTTTCCGTTTACGGTGTCTCTCCCAACGCGGAGCCCACAGCCGCAGACCTGGCAGGCGCCATGAAGCTCATCAGGGACAACGGTCTTCACCACATCTTCCATGAGGCGCTGCTCAAGCCGCGGGTGGCGGAAGCCCTGTCCCGGGAAGCGGGTGTCGCCCTGCTAAAGCTCGACCCCGCCGGCAATCTCACGAAAAACGATTTCGACAGGGGAGAAACCTTCCTGTCCCTGATGGAAAAGAATCTTGATCAGCTGAAGGAGGGACTGCAGTGCCGATGAATGTCATCGAAATCGAGAATCTCCGTTCACGGTACAACGGGATTGACGTCCTGGAGGATATCACCTTCAATGTTTCCGGAGGGGACTATATCGGTCTGGTCGGGCCGAACGGCTCGGGGAAGACGACGCTCATCAAGAACATCCTCGGGATTGTCAGACCGGCAGGCGGTCAAATCCGGCTTTTCGGTCACAAACAATCAGCATTCCAGGAGTGGTTCCGCGTGGGTTATCTTCCCCAGCGTCTGTCGTCTCTGAATCCCGGGTTTCCTTCCACCGTCGAGGAAATTGTGGCTCTGGGATTGATCGCCAAGCGGCGAATGCCCGGCTATTCCAGCAAGGCGCATCATGATGCCATCGACCGGGCGCTCGACCTGCTGAATATCTCGGACATTCGGAAGAAAAAGATCGGGGAGCTCTCGGGTGGTCAGCAGCAAAGGGTTCTCATTGCCCGGGCGATCATCAACGAACCGGAATTGATCATTCTCGATGAACCCGCGACGGCGCTCGATCCCGAAACACGGGAACAGTTCTATGCCATGCTGAAGCACCTCAACCGGCAAAGAAACGTCACCATCATTCTCGTTACCCATGACATTGGGAGCATCGGGCAGCATGCGAACAAACTCCTTCTGGTGGATCGGAGAGTCGTTTTTTATGGAAGCTTCGATGATTTCTGTTCGTCGACCCACATGACGGATCTTTTCGGAACTCACTCACAACACGTGATCTGCCACCGTCACGAATTTTAGGAGGCACCGCCTTGGGTTTCATGGAGTATCTGCAGTACGGCTTTATCCAGAGGGCTCTGATCTCCGGTGTTTTCATCGCTTTAATTTGTTCAACCCTGGGTGTCCTGATTGTATTGAGACGGCTGTCCCTCATCGGTGACGGCCTTGCCCATGTCACTTTCGGCAGTGTGGCGCTGGGACTCGCCCTGAGAATCTATCCCCTGTTCATCACCCTACCGATCGTCCTGGTCAGTTCACTCGCTATTCTGAAAATGACGCAGAGGGCAAGGGTGATGGGGGATGCGGCCATTGGTGTCGTCTCGTCGATCGGCATCGCCGGCGGCGTCATCCTGGCCAGCATGGCGGGCGGCTTCAACGTTGATCTCTTCAGCTACCTCTTCGGAAACATCCTGGCGATCAGCCGGGAAGAAACGATCCTGTCCATCATTCTTTCCGTGATCGTCGTCGGGGTGATTCTGTACTACTACCATGAAATTCTATCCATCACCTTCGACGAAGAATCTGCCAAGGCCTCCGGCATCAAGACGGACAGGATCAACAAGATTCTGGTCATCCTGACCGCTGTCACCGTTGTTCTGACCATGAATGTTGTGGGTATCATGCTCATCTCTGCCCTCCTCATCCTGCCGGCCGTAACAGCCTTTCAGATCGCAAGGGGCTTTAAAAGCAGCCTGGTGATCTCCGCGGTGACTTCGGTTCTCTCCGTCATTCTGGGGATTTTCATCTCCATTGCCGTGAACCTGCCGACCGGGGCAACGATCGTACTGACCAATTTCTTTTTCTTCACGGCCGCCTTTTTGACCCGGCTCGGGAAGGACCATTTTTGACAGCCTGTGCCGGCACTTCCGGCGGATCCGATGTAGGGCCTCTCAGGATCAGCGGGTGATTCGACGATGAATGAAAAAAAACAGCCGCATTACAAGGGACACCGCTCGCGCCTCAAGAAACGGTACACCACATCGGGTATCGACGCCCTCCAAGACTACGAGGTCCTGGAACTTCTCCTTTTCTATGCCATTCCCAGAAGAGACACCAAGGCCCTGGCAAAGGATCTGCTCAAGAAATTCGGAAGTCTGAAAAAGCTCATGGATGCCGACCTGAAAGAAATCGAAGCCCTGTTCGGGATGAGCTCCCAGGCCCCGCTCTTGATCCGGCTGATCAAAGACCTCGGGACCCTCTACCTCCAGGAAAAGGCTATGGAGACACCGCAGATATCGTCAACCAAGGCGCTCCTGGATTATTGCATGGCCTCCATGGGCGGACTTCAGGATGAACATTTCAGCGTCATCTTTCTGAATGCCCAGAACAGGATGATCAAGACGGAAGTGATTCAGGAGGGGATTGTCAACCAGGCGGTCGTCTATCCGAGAAAGATTCTTGAAAATGCGATCAAATACAAGGCCTCGGCCATTATCCTTGTCCACAACCATCCGTCGGGCAATATCAAACCCTCCGATGCCGACATCCGGCTCACGAGAACCCTGCAGGATACCGCCCGTGTCCTCGATATTCTCATTCACGATCACATTATTGTCGGCGAGAACAGGTATTTCAGCTTCCGGGAAGAAGGACTGATGGGTTGAAGTCAGTGGTGAGTGGTCAGTGAGAAGTGGCGAGTGTGATCAAAATATGCAGATAAAAGGGCGGCGACTGAACCCGTTCCAATATTTTGGTCCCCATGGATGTGACGGAATGGAGGTCGAAGTGCCACCCTCCCCGGTCCCCCTCCCCTCGAGGAAGGGGAAACAAGTGAAATTTACTTTTTTACAGGCGGCAGATGGGCATTTTTCATTTGCCTTCTAGAAAGGGATGGGGGTGAAGGTCATCAGAAACAGTAACAGCGTCAGCCAGCCGATTATCTTTCTCCGGCCGTCGAGCGGTATCCAGTCATAGACGACAGGGGGATGGTTG
>JAPLJU010000064.1 GCA_026388445.1 Deltaproteobacteria bacterium | reverse complement strand
TCCTCTTTTTCTGGGGAGTATTCGGTCTTTGGTTGACCCTGAACGAGATCCTCTTCACGAAACGCGGGGTTGTCTTCGGTCCCGGTTATACTGAAATCACAACACAGATCTGGGTCCTCCAGGGACTCATGGTCCTCTGCTTTCTGGCCGGGGTCGCGCTCGTCGTCTCCCTGTTCACCAGAAAGTGGCAGATCCCCACTTTTGTCATCGCTCTCTTCCTCGTGCTCTTTATCTTCGGCCGGGGGATCTACCCGGGCATCATCCAGAAGTTCAAAGTAATCCCCAACGAGATCGTCCTCGAGCGACCCTATCTCGAGCGGAACATCAAGTTCACACGCATGGCCTACCAGCTCGACAGCATCGAGGAGAGCGATTTCCCCGCCGAGGAGAACCTGACCCGCGAGGACCTGCGGAGAAACGATCTCACGATCAAGAACGTCCGCCTCTGGAACGACGCGCCTCTGCTGCAGACCTACGGGCAGCTCCAGGAGATCCGGACGTATTACAAGTTCATCGACGTGGACAACGACCGCTACATGATCAACGGGGAGTTGCGCCAGGTCATGATCTCGCCGCGGGAGCTGTCTTACCAGGCTCTGCCGTCACGGACCTGGGTCAACGAGCACCTGACCTACACCCATGGTTATGGCATCGTCATGGGGCCCGTGAACCGGGTCACCTCGGAGGGGCTCCCGGAGTTCTTCATCAAGGACATCCCGCCGGTGTCATCTGCGAACGTGAAAGTCAACCGGCCCGAGATCTACTACGGCGAGACATCGAACGACTATGTCTTCGTGCGCACGAGGGCACCGGAGTTCGACTACCCGGTGGGGGACAAGAACGTCTATTCCCAGTACGAGGGAAAAGGCGGCGTGCCCCTGTCCTTCTTCCGGAAATTGCTCTTTTCCGCCAGGTTCGGCTCCGTCAGCATGCTCCTGGCCAACGAGATCGCCGAGGGCAGCCGCATCATGTACTATCGGAAGGTCCGGGAGCGCGTTGCCAGGATCGTCCCTTACGCCCGACTCGAAGGCGACCCCTACCTCGTCGTCTCTCCCGAGGGCAGGCTCATCTGGTTTGTCGATGGCTACACCCTGACGGACCGTTTCCCCTACTCGGAGCCCATGCCCGGCGGGGGGAATTATCTGCGCAACTCCTTCAAGGCCCTCGTCGATGCCTATGACGGCACGGTCGAGTTCTACATCAGCGACACCACCGACCCCATCCTCCGGACCTATGCCCGGATCTTTCCGGGTGTCTTCAAACCCATGGAGGAGATGCCCGAGGGGCTCCTGAGCCACATCCGCTACCCCGGGGGCATGCTAGGTGTCCAAGCCCACATGTACCGGGCCTACCACATGGAGGATCCCCAGGTCTTCTACAACAAGGAGGACTTCTGGTCCATCCCCGGAATACCGGTGCGCGGCGGCGAGCAGGAAATGGACCCCTACTACACGGTCATGAAGCTCCCCGGCGAGAAAAAGGAGGAGTTCATCATGCTCGTTCCTTTCACGCCCAGCAGGAAAGACAACATGGCTGCCTGGATGGCCGCCCGCTGCGACGCCCCGAGCTACGGGAAGCTGATTGCCTATCAGTTTCCGAAGCAAAAGCTAATCTACGGGCCCCGCCAGATCGATGCAAGGATCGACCAGGATGCGGAAATATCCAAGCAGCTCTCGCTCTGGAATCAGCGCGGTTCCCAGGCCATCCGGGGAAGTTTGCTTGCCATCCCCATCGAGAAATCGATCCTCTACATTCAGCCTCTCTACCTTTCTGCGGAAAAGGGGCAGTTGCCGGAACTCAAACGGGTCATTGTCGCTTTCGGAAACATGATTGCCATGGAGGAGACCCTTGAGCTATCGCTGCAGCGCGTCTTCGGCGGTGAGCTCATCCGCGATCGTGGGGCAAGGCCCGTCACGGCGGCCGCGCCGGCGGCGCGGGAGAAACCGGATCGGGAAATGGTCCTGGAGGCGCTGTCGCACTACCGCAAAGCCCAGGAGTTCCTGAAGCAGGGCAACTGGACGGCTTATGGCGAGGAACTCAGGAAGATGGAGCAGGCCCTCAGGACCGTCGAGAGCCGGAGGTAAGGTGGGACACCTGTTGTTCAGGAGGGGGCGTCGGGTCGGGGGGTTCTCTGTTTCCGGCTGCCTGCGTACAGCTCGTATTCGAGGAGCCGGCATTCGATATTGCTGTTAAAAAAAGGCGTCCGCCGGCGGGTTCGCAGGCCCACCTTTTTGGCCAGGTCAAGGTTCCCGGTGAAGATGTAGCCCCGGTAGCCCTGGCATTTCTTTTTGAAGAAATCGCCGATGGCCTCGTAAACGCCCTCGAGTTTTTTTCTCTCTCCCAACCGCTCACCGTATTCGGGGTTGAAGACAACAACCCCGCCCTCCTCGGCAGGTACAGGGGTCTGTGAAAAATCGCAGGGGGCAAACTCGAGGATTTTTTCCACGCCCGCCGTGGCGGCATTTCGTCGGGACGCATTCACGGCATCAGGGCTGATGTCGGACGCGATAATCCTGCCAGGGGAGAATTTTTTCGATGCCCGCCGGGCCTTCTCGCGAATCAAACGGTAGCCGGCTTCGTCGAATCCCAGAAGGTGCATGAAGCCGAAATTGTCCCGCAGAAGCCCGGGAGCCCTGTTGAGCGCGATGAGTGCCGCCTCGATGGCGATCGTCCCGCTGCCGCACATGGGGTTGACAAAAGGACCTCTGCCATCCCACCCTGTTGCCATGACCACGGCCGCGGCCAGGGTCTCCTGCATGGGCGCCTTCAGGGGAATCTTCCGATACCCCCTCCGGGACAGGGGTTCCCCGGAGGTATCGACATAAATCCTGCACAGGTCATCCTTCCAGAAGAGATACAGGACCGCCTCCCGCTGGGAGGATCCCGCGTCCGGCCGGGACCCTGTTTTTTGCCTGATCCGGTCCACGACAGCGTCCTTGCACCGGACGTTGGCATAGCGGGAGTCCCGGATGGTGGGATTTTGGACGGATGAGGCAACGGAAAAATAACCGCCGGCAGGCATGTAATTTTCCCAGGGAAGACCGGAGAGAGATCTGTAAAGCGCGTCGGCGTCTCTCGCCCGGAATTCCCCCAGGAGGTAAAGGACATGGTGCCCCGTGCGGAGGTGGAGGTTCAATCTCACCGAGTCCCACAGGGTCCCTTCCGTCTCCACGGCGGCGGCCGTCTCAGAAAAGACCGGGAAACCCAGTGCCAGAAGCTCCTGTCTCAGAAAGGGCGTAATCGCCCTGGCACAGGTCACGTGGATGGGACGCTTGAGTTTCCACAGAGACATGGAAGAAATTAAACACAGCCCCTGACCCCTGTAAAGAGATATTCCTGTGAAGCCCTTCCGGCAGTCAAATCATAAAAGGAGATTCCGGGATCTGCCCTCCATCCATCCGATAGATGATTTTTCTTGCCAGAAGCGAATTTTATGGTAAAAGATGAACCCTTGAAATTCGGGGGGTTTTTCAACCCTGACAGAGGCTTTACATGGTCGATCTCGAATACCTGAAAAAAATAAAACTGGTCTCCAGACCCCTGGGGCAGAGAATCGTGGCACGGTTGCTCCTTGCGCCGAACTATCATTTTTTCTCCAAGGTCCATATCCGGATCGAAAATGTCGAAAACATTCCGCAGGGGGAAACGGTGATCCTCGCCATGAACCACACCGATCGCTACAACTACTGGCCGCTCCAGTACAAACTGTGGAGCATGAAGTGCTTCCCCTTTACAACCGCCTGGGTAAAAGGAAAGTACTACCGGAATGCAACGATTGGAAAGTTCATGGACTGGTGCAGCATGATCCCCGTCCCGTCCATGGGCTATCTCGTGGAAGAATTTTATCGAATATATTTAAAGAAAAGAATAGACGATATCCAGTACAGGGCGATCAAGGATAGAATCGACGGCAAGAACAGGGAAACAGAATCAACGCCTGCCCTCAGCGAAGAATCATCGCGTATCTTCACCGACCAGTTCATCGAATACTTAAGGACGAATCACGAAGAGATCATGGAGAAAGTCGCCGAGCTGAGTCGGAAGGCCCTCTTCGAACAAAAGTTGAACCTGATTATCTTCCCCGAAGGAACGCGTTCGACAACACTGGGGGCAGGACGGACAGGCATTGCGCAGTTCGCCCTCCACACGGAAAAGAAGATCATCCCCATCGGGTGCAACAATAGCGAGGCCCTATACTCGGGGAATTTGCCGTTCGCCAAGAGCGGCACGGTAACCTACCGAGTCGGGGGGCCCCTATCGGTAGAAAACCAGCTTGCGGCATACCGGATCCGGGAACCTTTCCGCCTGTTTTCAAAAGAATCTCAGAAGAGGTTCAGTGAGAACTTCGAGCGGGTGACGGACATCGTCATGGAGAGCATCCGTAAACTTCTGGATGAAAAATATCACTGAGAACCAGATGATTTCTCCTTCTTTTTCAGTCTTCCCATCTTGATCGCGCAAAACTCTCCGCACATGGTGCAGCCTTCCTGCTTCGCCTTTGAACTCGTCTCCAGGTATGCCCGTGATTTTACCGGATCAACGGACACCCCGATCTGACCCTCCCAGTCGAACTCTTTTCTGTACCGGGCCATTAGGCGGTCCTGCTCGGCCGCCCGTGGGAGACCCTTGGACAGGTCGGCAATATGCGCGGCGATCTTGCAGGCCATGACCCCTTCTCTGACATCCTCAAGGGTCGGAAGCCTCAAATGCTCCGAGGGGGTCACATAGCAGAGAAAATCAGCACCAGCCCATCCGGCGATGGCCCCGCCGATCGCCGAAACGATATGATCGTATCCGGGCGCAATGTCCGTCGGAAGGGGACCCAGAACGTAGAAGGGCGCCCCCTGGCACAGGCGTTTTTCCAGAACGATGTTGGCCTGGATCTCCTGGATGGGCACATGCCCGGGCCCTTCGATCATGACCTGTACCCCGCGGTCCCTGGCCCGTCCGGCGAGTTCGCCCAGGAGGATGAGCTCCTGAATCTGGCCGCGGTCCGTCGCATCGGCGATGCATCCGGGGCGAAGCCCGTCACCGAGGCTCAGGACGATATCATAGGTCTTCGCGATCTCCAGCAAACGATCGTACTGCTCGTAGAGAGGGTTCTCTTGATCGTTGCAATCCATCCAATGTGCGAGGATGGACCCACCGCGGCTCACGATCCCGAGGAGGCGACCTTCCCTGAGGATGCGCTCGACACTTCCTCTCGTCACACCGCAGTGGACGGTGATGAAATCGACACCGTCCGACCCGTGCTCCTCGATGACCGAAAACATATCGTCCGCCGTCATGTCAACAACGGACAACCGGCGTTCGAACATCCTCGCGGCCGCCTGGTAGATGGGGACGGTGCCGACGGGGACGTCGGAAAATCTCATGATCTCCCGTCGGATGGCTGCGATGTCTCCACCGGTGGAGAGATCCATGACGGTATCCGCCCCCGCTTCGACAGAAACTCTCACCTTCTCAAGCTCCAGGTCGAGATCCACGTGGTCCCCGGAGGTCCCCACGTTGGCATTGATCTTTGTCCGCAGACCTTCACCGATGGCAATGGGAGATATGGCGCTGTGGCGCCTGTTCCGGATGACGACCACGGTCCCCGCCTCCACTTTCTGCCGGATCTTGTCGGGTGATATACCCTCCTTCTCCGCACAGGCCTTCATCTCTTCCGATATTCTGCCCATACGGGCCATTTCGAGCTGTGTCATGTTTCGCCGCCTTTCCGCCCCTGTCCATCGTGAAACATCTTATGTCGTCAGCCCCGGGTGAGAATAACCTCCGCGACCCTTCGTCCGGACAGGAGCATACCGCCGAATATTGGGCCCATCCGGGGACCGCCGAAGGCCGCATTGGCGGCCATGCCGGCCACATAAACACCGGGGCAGATCTCTCTTGTGTTTTCGATCGTCAGGCGCTCGGCCTTCTCGGACCAGAGGGAACGCTCTCCCATGATTTTGCCTGTTTCAGTAAACAGTTTGATGTCCGCCTTCCGTTCGATGACCCGCAGGACCTCGGTGTCGTGTCCAGTGGAATCGATCACTGTCCCTGCGGTGATGGTCAGAGGATCCACATGGAGGCCCGTCATCTGAACAGGAGACCAGGTGATCACGAGGCCGATGACGCGGCCCTGGCGGATCACCACATCCTCGACGGTGATGCAGTTGAAGATTTTAACGCCCGCCTTCATCACGCTCGAGCAGATCGTTGTTGCCGCCTCTATGGCGTCAGCCGTGAAATATCCGGGTTGGTATTCTTGCGTTCTCACCCCGAAAAGATCGAGGATCTCCTTGCCGGCTTCCTGTACGACGATCTCGTTGAACATCATGCCGCCTCCCCACATTCCGCCGCCGATGCTCAACTTCCGTTCAAAGATGGCAACCTTCCTGCCCGCCTTCGCGAGGAAATAGGAGGCCACCATGCCGGCGGGCCCGGCCCCGACCACGGCAATATCCACTTCAACGCAATCTAAGAATTTCTGGAAAAACCGCTCCAAAATTGCTTTCGTGATCGTAACTTCACTGAGTGCCATCGGTCCATACTCCTTTGTTCTTCTCTGTGCTGAGAGAAAGTATCGGATTTATTGTAGCTTCCCTGCTATTTTCAGGACTTTTTCGACCACCACCCCGGGATTCTCACCCAGAATCCTGACCATGGGCTCCTTCCCGACATCGCCCTTGTCGTAGATCACATCGGGGACGGAATTCCGCCTGGCCAGCACCTTTTTGGTGCCCCATTCCAGTGACGATCCTTCCCTCTCTTTGACATCAAGAGGCTCATCAGAGCGGCTGAAATAATCCACATCAAAGCCGAGATCCCTGCAGGCCCGAATGATCTCTTCGGAATATCGAATATTCATGGCCGACCGAAAGGCCGGGTTAAAGGCCATGATGGCCAGAATGACCTTCGCGATATGGCGCGAGGCTCCAAAGGCAGGATCATGCAGCGTTTCGATTCGATGACCCACCCGGATCAGACGGCCCGGGACCGCTGCCACCTCGTCGGCGCTGCATGCCTGCGGGAGGGCATAGCCGATATTCGACTGGACCTCGGGAACGAGGTCGCCGCAGCGGCCTTCCTTCAGCCGTTCGATGGCCCGCCGCAGGTCATCCAGACAGGCATAATGTTCCACCCCGCTCAGGACGGAGCCGAAAGGGTTCGCCGGTCCGTGCCCCCCGCCGATACGCAGGGAGAAGCGGATGGCTTTTGTCACGAAATCCTTAGCCTCTTTCACGGCTTCAAAGGCGGGCTTCCCCCCGGCGAGTCCTGTGGCAATCGCTGCGGCAAAGGTACAGCCCGTCCCGTGGGTGTCCTTTGTCTCGATCCGCTCGGCAAAGAGGGTATGAAACGCCTTCCCATCGTAAAAGACATCCACGGCATCGCCCGGCAGGTGTCCCCCCTTGACCACGACATATTTCGCCCCCAGGCCATGGATCTTCTTCGCGGCCTTCTTCATGTCATCGACGATCGAAATCTTGAGGCCCGCCAGAACTTCCGCTTCGGGCACATTCGGCGTGACCACCATGGCCAGCGGGAGTAACACCTCGGTGAGCGTTTTTTTCGCCTCATCCTGGATGAGCGGCTTGCCCCCCTTCGCGACCATCACGGGATCGACGACGAGCCTCTCGATCCCGTATTGCCGGACCTTCTTTGCCACGATCCTAATGATTTCAGAAGAGGCGAGCATACCCGTTTTTGCGGCATCGACACCGATATCCGTGGCCACGGAATCAAACTGAGTTTCGACAAAATCGGGGGGTATTTCATAAACTCCCTGAACGCCGATCGTGTTCTGAGCCGTCAGCACCGTGATGACCGTCATGCCGAAGCCGCCCAACGCCGAAATGGTTTTTAGATCGGCCTGGATACCCGCACCGCCACCCGAATCGGATCCTGCAATGGTCAGTACTCTTGCCGCTTTCATTGTTTCATCTCCATGATCTGAATTTTCCCGGGGAAAAGGGATTGAAGGCGCCATCGGCGAGATCAGCGGCCGCCTGGTGTTGAAGACGCTCTGAATACCGGATCGAAAAAAAGGCACAGCCTGTTTACCCAGGATGTGCCCCTCGATGTCCGGATTTTCACAACCGCTCCCTACGCTGGCATTACCCAGGTCAGGTTCAAGGGGTATGATCTCAGCCGCTCGGGCACCCCCAGGTTTTTTTATACTACTCCTTTTCGTCCGGATGATCAAGACGATAGTGAAGATCCCCCCGCATCGGGTGGGGCTCCGGAGCGCCCCCGGCGCGTGCGATCAGACGATCCCGAAAAGGGCCTTCGCGCCCTCGGAGGTGACGCGGGCCACTTCCTCGAAAGGCAGTCCCTTGATCTCCGAGACGCACCGGGCCGTGTAGAGCACATAGGAAGGTTCATTCCGCTTGCCCCGCTTCGGCACAGGGGTGAGATAAGGACAGTCGGTTTCGACGAGCAAGCTCGTGAGGGGAAGACGGCGGACGATCGACTTCAACCGGTCGTTCTTGTCAAAGGTGATCGTCCCCGGTATGGAAATATAAAAGCCCATGTCCAGGCACTCCCTGGCCATGGCTTCGTCTCCGGAAAAACAATGGATGACCCCCCTTTTTCTGCCCTTCCAGCGCTTCAAGGCATTCACGGTCTCCTGGTGCGCATCCCGGTCGTGAATCACGACAGGAAGCCCCAGGGCGTCGGCCACTTCAAGCTGCTCCTCGAACCTTTTAATCTGCCAGTTCCTCGGGGAGAGGTTTCGAAAAAAATCGAGCCCGATTTCACCATAGGCAACGACTTTGGGGGACTTCGCTATCGCCCTGAGGGTGTCGTAGGTCTTTCCATCGATATGTTTCACTTCGTGGGGATGGATACCGATGACGGCATAGACCGATTCGTACCGGCCGGCAATGGAAATGGCTTTTCGGCACTCTTCGATGGTGGTTCCGACGGTGACGATATACCGAACACCGGCATCCTGCGCCCGCCGGATGACTGCGTCCCGGTCCCTGTCAAAGGCACTCATTTCAAGATGCGCATGGGTATCAATGATGGTGGTGTCCGGCTGCATGTCACGTCTTCTTCTTTCGTTTAACCGGTTCGATGATGATCTCTACGGCGTCGTCCGACGCATCCGGAATGCTCTTCAAATAGGATTTGAGGGATTGCGGCGTCATATCTCCCCTGACCATCTTCAGCTCCACAATCCGTTTGTCCAGCAACTCCTGTGATTTGGATTTGTCCTTTTTCATCTGTCGGTCCCCTTCCTGATTCGAGTCTCCGTCCAATGCCCTTTTTTTAACAAACGCGACGGCCATCCCGGGCCCTCACCCCACGCTAACCCCGGAGCCTTGGATCCAGGGTATCCCGGATCCCTTCACCCAGCATGTTATAGCCCAGAACAGTTACCAAAATCGCCAGCCCCGGGAACAGGGATAGCCACCAGGCGATATCGATGTTGTCTTTTCCCGCCGTGAGGATGTTCCCCCAACTCGGTGTGGGCGGCTGCACGCCGATGCCGAGAAAACTCAGGGCGGACTCCGTGAGGATGGCCCCGGCAATCCCCAGGGTCGCCGCCACAAGAATCGAGGCCATGGCATTCGGCAGGATGTGAATGAAGATGATCCTGAAATCACTGGCACCAATGGCTCTCGCCGCCTGAACGAAATCTCTTTCCTTCAGGCTGATGAAATCGGCCCGGACGAGTCGTGTGATGCCCATCCAACCCGTGATCCCGATGATGACCATGATATTCCATATCGACGGCTCCAGTATGGCAATGACCGCGAGGATGAGAAAA
Source organism: Deltaproteobacteria bacterium (assembly GCA_026388445.1). Classification (GTDB taxonomy): domain Bacteria; phylum Desulfobacterota; class Syntrophia; order Syntrophales; family UBA2192; genus JAPLJU01. The sequence goes on along the minus strand of JAPLJU010000064.1, from coordinate 4,685 downwards.
AATGTGGGGAAGCACAGCATGATATCCACGAACCGCATGATGATCGTATCGACGCCGCGACCGTAATATCCCGCCACAGCGCCGAGCAGGGTGCCGATGAGAATGGCAATGCCGGTGGAAACAAAACCGACTTTGAGAGAGATCCTCGAACCCCAGATCATGCGGCTCAACACGTCACGCCCGAGCTGATCCGTCCCCAGCCAGTGCTTCGCCGACGGTGACGAAAGAATATTGTCCAGATGAATCTCCGTCGGGTCATACGGCGAAATCCACGGCGCAACAAGAGAGACGATAAACAGGCAGACCACGATGACGCACCCCGCAAGGGCCAGTTCGTTTTTGGAGAATCGCTGCCAGAAATCTCTTTCCATCCGTTATGCCTTTAGAAATGACGAAGTGTCAAACGGAACGCCAACCCCTTGCCCCTAGGAGATTCTGATTCTCGGATCGGCCAGGGCATAGGAGACGTCGGCCAGGAGATTCCCCAGGAGGGTCAATACGGCCCCAATCACCAGGATGCCCATGACGACCGGGTAATCCCTCGACATGACGGACATATAGAAGAGCTGTCCCATCCCGGGGATCCCGAATATGGTTTCGAAAATAACGCTTCCACCGATCAGGCCCGGTACGGAAAGCCCCAGCAGCGTGATGACGGGAAGAAGCGCATTCCTGAGTGCGTGTTTGTAGATCACCGTCCGCTCGGACAACCCATTCGCCCGGGCCGTCACGATGTAATCCTGACGGATGACTTCGAGCATGTTCGACCTCATGTACCGGGACAATCCGGCCAGCCCCCCGAAGGCAGCGAGCGTGACGGGAAGTATGAGGTGCTTGATGAGATCGACGAAAGCCACAAGAGGCGGCATGTATTCATAGTTCAGGGATCGAAGTCCCGATATCGGGAGCCAGTCGAGGTTGACCCCGAAGAGGATCATGAAAAGGAGGGCCAGCCAGAACGTCGGAATGGCAAAGCCGATGAAAACGAATACACCGGTGAGCTTATCGAAGAGGGAGCCCTGGTGCACCGCCGACAGGACGCCGATGGGGATGGCCAGCGACAGGATCAGGATCATGGAAAGAATGTTGAGGGAGACCGTCACGGGGAGTCGCTCGAGAATTTTATCGGATACCTTCCTGCGGTCGGGCGAAAAGGATGTCCCCAGATCCAGAACGGCGAGCTTCCGGACCCAGAGGGCATATTGGATGTGAAGGGGTTTGTCGAGATCGTACATGGCCCTCAGACGCTCCCTCAACTCGGCAGAGGCCCTGGGATTCATCTGGGTCTGCAGATCCGTCGGCGAGCCGGGGGCCAGGTGCATGACGGAGAAGCAGATGATCGTGATCCCGAAGAGAAGGGGAATCATGAAAATCATTCTTCTCAGCATATAACGAAGCACGGCCTCTGTCCTTTATCTTCGACCGACACCCATATAGACAAAACCCCTATTTTTCATCTCCGCCGGATCATACTGGTTTCGACCGTCAAAAATAACCGGCATTTTCAGGAGTTTCTTCACCCGATCGAAATCCGGCCTCCTGAACATGTGCCACTCCGTCAAAAGGACCAGACCATCGGCACCGGTGAGGGCATCATAGGCATTGTCGAAATAAACCACGTTCGGATTTTCTCCCAGAACTCGTTTCGCACTCTTGATCGCCTCGGGATCATAGGCTTGAATTCTGACCCCCTTTTCCACCAGGATCGACACGATAGCCATTGCCGGAGACTCCCGGACATCATCGGTGTTCGGTTTGAAGGAAAGCCCCCAGACGGCCACTGTTTTACCCTTGACGCCTCCCCGGCCTTCAAAATATTGAACAACCTTGTCGGCCATGATCTGCCGCTGCCGCATGTTGACGCCGTCGACGGCCATGAGCAACTGGGAGCTGTATTGATTCTCCCGTGCCGTGTTGATGAGAGCCCGCATGTCCTTGGGGAAACAGGAACCGCCATAGCCGATCCCCGGATAGATGAAACTATAACCGATCCGTCGGTCGGACCCGATGCCTCTCCGCACGAGGGAAACGTCAGCACCCACCTTCTCGCAGATATTGGCGATCTCGTTCATGAACGATATGCGTGTGGCGAGCATTGCGTTGGCGGCATACTTTGTCATCTCGGCGCTCCGGTTATCCATGACAATCAACTTTTCCCTTTCCATGGCAAAGGGCGCGTAGAGCTCTTTCATGAGTTCGGCCGTTCTCACATTATCCGTGCCGATGATGACACGATCGGGCTTCATGAAGTCGTTAATGGCGTCACCCTCCTTCAGAAACTCCGGATTGGACACCACATCAAACTCGATCGAGAACCCCCGGGCGGTCAATCTTTCCTGAATGGTTTTCCTGACCTTGTCGCATGTCCCGACGGGAACCGTTGACTTCAGAACGATAATCTTGTATTCCTCGACGAACTCGCCGATATCCCGAGCAACCTTCTGGACATGCATCAAATCCGCAGCCCCGTTTTCGTCCTGCGGTGTTCCCACGGCAACGAAGACCACCAGGGAATCCCTGACCGCTTCCTCCAGGCTCGTCGTGAACTTCATTCGCCCGCCACCGTAGTTCCTCTTCACGATCGACTCGAGCCCCGGTTCAAAGATCGGTATGACGCCTTTCTTGAGGCCCTCGACCTTCTTTTCGTCCACATCGACACAGATCACGTCGTTTCCCATCTCGGCAAAACAGGCGGCGGCAACAAGCCCCAAATACCCTGTTCCGATAAACGCTAGCTTCATAGGCGTCCTCCCTGATCAACAGCAATCATTCAGTAAACCCGTCCCCCGGATGTGATCCAGCGTATCCCAGAGATTCTTCTCTGTGTGGGGCTCGATCGTCACAATCGGTGTCATCCTCCTCTCCCTGAGAAATGCAAAGAGTCGAGGGAAGGGAAAGCTCCCTTTTCCCACGGGAAGATGATCATCGGACGAGCCATTATTGTCGTGGAGGTGTAGCTCCCCTACATAGGGCCCCAGCTTTTCAAGCCACAGGGTCAGATCGGTCTTCGAGTAGGCATTGAAATGTCCCGTGTCAAAGCAAAAACGCAGTTGAGGAGAGTTGACCTGATCCAGAAGAATCCCCAGGTAGCTGGGATTGGTTTCGTAGACATTTTCAAGCATAATCACGGTGCTCATGTCTTTTGCCGTTCCCGACAGTGCCCGCCACGTGGAGATACTGTTTTCGAGCCACCGGGGTCCCGTTGCCACGTAGTAGCGCTCATCGAAGGAGGGATGACAGACGACGGCCTTCGGTTGAAAGTAGGGCACCAGGTCAAAAACCTGGTTCAGACGGTCAATCGTCACCTGCCTGATCCGGGGGTCAAGGGCTCCCGGCCTTAAATCCATGAAGGGCGCATGAAAAGTAATGCGCACCCCGGCTTCCTGCAGGATGCCTGCAACATGAAGAAACTCTTCCCTGCGCGTGCTGTCGAGGACATGATAATTGAATCCGATTTCGGGATTGATTTTCTCTTTCAAAATAGTGGGGAGATACTGATGGTAGAGCTGCTGGAAGGGAAGATTCACTTGAATTTTTTTGAGGATATCCCGCATGATGGCTTTTTATCACTTCACGATTCAGGCGACCGGTTTTTATCACACCAGGGGTGTTTAAACAACCGCGAAAAAGGATCATCACCGCATAAAAGCAACAGGGCAGAAGTATTTTTTACTACGGCGACTTCTGGATTCGCAAACCTTTTCGGCCTGTGTGCGTCCATGGCATTTTCAGTTTGACAGTATAGTAAAATTCTGTTAATAAAACAAGGGTTTATCAATCCTTCCAAGATCGGGATATTCCACGACAGGAAAGGTTTTATTGAAAAGGAAAAAAGACGATACAAAGAAGAGAGTCATTCTCTGCGTGAACGCGGCCCTGGAAAAAAAGGCGAAGAATATCATTATATTAAACATGCAAAAGGTGACCTCCTTCACCGACTACTCTATTGTCTGCAGTGGAAATTCCGACCGGCAGGTCCAGAGCATCGCCCAAGCCATCGAAGAGAACATGAAAAAAAACGGATTTCTCCCCCTTGGGATTGAGGGAGAAAGGACGGCGCAGTGGATCCTCATGGATTATGCCGATATCATCGTTCACGTCTTCTACGAACCCGTCCGGGACTTCTATGACATGGAGCGGCTGTGGTCGGATGCTCCCAGGATGGAAATCGATAACGACGCCGACAGAATAACCCGCCTCCGCAAAGGGATGTGATCTTTGAAAACGATCCTGAGAGGCCTCGCGGACATTCTCTTCCCACCGACCTGCGTTGTTTGCGAAAAAATTCTCGAAGAGGATCTGCATTTTTCTTTCTGCCCGGCGTGCTTCTCCGAAATCCGTTTCATCAGCTCCCCGCTTTGCCCCCGGTGCGGTCTTCCCTACTTCACCGAGACGCAGAGCGATCACCCCTGCGGGGATTGTCTTTCCAGAAAACAGTATTTCACGTCGGTCAGATCTCTGGGCATCTACGAGACGTCACTCCTCAAGGCTATTCAGCGGTTCAAATACCAGGGCAGTCTTCACACCGGAGAGTCGCTCGGGTCCCTCATGGCAGCATTTTCCTATCCCGCCTTCGACGTCACCGAATATGATGTCGTCATGCCCGTTCCCCTTCATCTCCAGCGCCTCAGGGAAAGAGGTTTCAATCAGTCCCTTATTTTGGCCAGATCCATGGCGCATAAATT
>JAPLJU010000069.1 GCA_026388445.1 Deltaproteobacteria bacterium | reverse complement strand
TTGCCCATGTGCATGATCCCGATCGCCAAGCCTACGGGCTTTCACGGAAGCCACCGGTGGCCGCGGAAGGGCGGGGATGTGTCCTCTGTGCCAATGCCTGCCGGATGGCGCCCGGCGAGACGGGATTCTGCGGCCTCCACGGAAACGTGAACGGTCGCCTTGCCCATCGCGCTCCGAAGGGGAGTGCTCTCGCCCACAAGTACCGGGACCCCCTTCCCACGAACTGCTGCGCGGCGTGGTTCTGTGCCGGCTCAAACGAGCGGGGGTACAACCTCGCCGTCTTTTTTTACGGCTGCAATTTTGACTGTCTCTTCTGCCAGAACGCCTCGCACAAGGAGATCGCCCGGGCGCCGGCCATCCGGGAGGATGACCTGGTCCGGGCGGCGCTCGACCGGACGGTTCGATGCGTTTGTTACTTTGGCGGCTCTCCGGAGCCGCAGATGGCCTATGCCCTTCGCGTTTCCGAGCGCATGATCGAAGAGAGTGGCAACTCAAAGAGGATCTGCTGGGAGTGGAACGGCTGCGGAAACCCGAAACTGGTGAAAAGAGCGGCGGATCTCTCCAGAAAAAGCGGAGGCGTCGTCAAGTTTGACCTGAAGGCCCGTAACCCCGTTCTTGCACTGGCCCTCTGCGGGGTGGACAGCGCAAGATCCTTTGAAAATTTCTCCCAGGTGGCGGAGGCCTTCCCGGATGGGGACGTTCTCACGGCCACCACCCTTCTTGTCCCCTATTACGTGGACGCGGAAGAAGTGTCGGCCATAGCCCGCTTCATCGCGGATATCAACCCCGCCATCCCATACTCCCTTCTCATCTTTCATCCCGATTTCTTCATGGATGACCTGCCCGTCACCCCGAAAAAACAGGTCGACGAGTGCTACCGGGCGGCCAGGCAGCATCTGGAGAGAGTGAACATCGGAAACATCCACCTGCTCCGCTACGCCGAATGAGCCCGGATCCGGCATTGCACCTTCTGATCGGGGGAAAAATCACAAAGGGCCACTGGCAGTCCCCTCGGGCTACTCACCGCTATCCGCTCACGACTCTCCTGAGGAACTGTCCTGTCATGGACCGCTCTGATCGGGCCACTTCCTCGGGCGTTCCTTCGGCGATGATTTGCCCGCCGCCCGGTCCGCCCTCGGGCCCGAGATCGATGATGTGATCGGCGCACTTGATGACATCGAGATTGTGCTCGATGACGACGACGGTGTGACCCATGTTGACCAGCCTTCCCAGGACTTCCAGCAATCTCTCAACATCGGCGAAGTGGAGCCCGATCGTCGGCTCATCGAGAATGTAGAGGGCTTTCCCGCCACTCTGTTTGCCTAGCTCCCGGGCGAGCTTGATCCTCTGCGCCTCCCCTCCGGAGAGCGTGGTGGCCGACTGGCCGAGCTTGATGTAGCCGAGGCCCACGTCGTGAAGGAGCTGGAGCCGCGCGCGGATGGAAGGGATGTTCTCGAAGAAAGAAAGGGCCTGGCTGACGGTCATGTCCAGGATATCGGCGATGCTCATCCCCTTGTAGCGGATCTCCAGCGTCTCCGGGTTGAACCGCTTCCCCTGGCAGATATCGCAGGTGATGTACACGTCGGGCAGGAAATGCATCTCGATCCTGATGAGACCATTTCCCTCGCAGGCCTCACAGCGCCCCCCTTTGACGTTGAAGCTGAACCGCCCCGGCCTGTGTCCCATCGTCCTTGCTTCCGGCAGCAGCGCGAAGAGGTCGCGTATGTGGGAGAAGGCGCCCGTGTAGGTTACCGGGTTTGAGCGCGGGGTTCTGCCGATGGGTTGCTGGTTCATGATCACCGCGCGTTCTATTCCGCCGAGGTCCCTCACGTTTTTCACCTTTCCGATCTTGCCGCGGTACTTGTAGAGCCTCCGGGAGAGGACCTTGTAGAGGGTCTCGATGACCAGGGTGCTTTTCCCCGAGCCCGAAACGCCGGTCACGCAGGTGAAAAGTCCGGTGGGGATCCGGATGTCGATGTTCTTCAGGTTGTTTGCCGATGCGCCTTCCAGAACGATGTAGCGTTGGGGCAGGGGCCTTCTTCTTTCGGGAACCGGGATCGAAACCCGGCCCGATAAATACTTTCCCGTGAGCGACGTATCACTCGTTGAAATCTCCGCCGGGGTTCCATGGAAGACGATCTCTCCGCCGTCGAGCCCGGCTCCGGGTCCCATGTCGATGATGTCATCGGAGGCCAGCATAATTTCCGGGTCGTGCTCAACGACCAGAACGGTGTTTCCCATGTCCCTGAGGCGTTTCAGTGTCAATATGAGCCGTCGGTTGTCTCTCGGGTGGAGGCCGATGGTCGGCTCATCAAGCACGTAGAGGACACCTGTCAACCCCGAGCCGATCTGGGTGGCGAGCCGTATCCGCTGCCACTCCCCGCCGGAGAGTGTTCCGGAAGCGCGGTCGAGGCTCAGGTAATCCATCCCCACGTCCAGAAGGAACCGCAACCTTTCCCGGACTTCCTTCACAATCCTTTCGGAGATCGTCCTTTCCTGATCGGTCAGGGGAGCCGCGTCCAGGAATGCGGCCGCCTCCGCGATGGGGAGCCGGCAGAAGGCGTGGATGTTTTTTCCGCCCACGGTTACCGACAGGCTTTCTCTCTTCAGTCGGGATCCATGGCATGCGGGGCATTCGCTCAGGTTGATGTATCGTTCGAGCTCCGTTCTCACGTCGCCCGATTCCGTTTCCAGGTAGCGGCGGTTCAGGTTGTTGATGACACCCTCGAAGGTTCGGGTGAAGAACTGACGCTTGCCCCCGAAGTCCGAATAGAACCGGATTTCCTCGTCTCCCGATCCATAGAGAAGTACTTTGCGGATCTTCTCCGGCAAATCCTTGAAGGGCGTGTTGATGTCAAAGGCGTAGTGCCGGGAGAGGGCCTCGAGCATCTGGTGAAAGTACATGGAGTTTCTTTTTTCCCACGGGACGATGGCGCCCTCCCGGACGGAAAGACCGGCGTCGGGTACAACGAGGTCCTCGTCGAAGAACATCTTGGATCCCAGGCCGCTGCACTCGGGGCACGCCCCGTAGGGGCTGTTGAAAGAGAACATCCGCGGGGCGAGTTCGAAGAGGCTGATCCCGCAGACGGGGCAGGCGTATCTTTCACTGAAGAGCAGCTCTTCCCCGCCCTTTACGTCGATCCTGACGAGGCCCTCCGAGAGCCTGGCTGCGATTTCCAGGGAATCTCTCAGGCGCTTCCGGATGCCCTCCCTGATGACGAGCCGGTCGATGACGACGTCGATGTCGTGCCGCCGGTTCTTGTCCAGGGAAATGTCCTCGGCGAGGTCATGGACATCCCCGTCGATCCGGACCCGGGCATATCCGTCCTTCCGGAGCCGTCCGAGTTCTTTCTGAAATTCGCCTTTTCTGCCCCGGATGAAGGGCGCAAGAATCGTTATGCCTGTTTTCTCCGGGAGCGCCATAATCCGGTCCAGCATCGTGTCGATGGTCTGGGAGCGGATCTCCCGTCCGCAGCTGTAGCAGTGGGGGGTGCCGATCCTGGCATAAAGAAGCCTCAAATAGTCGTATATCTCCGTGACGGTGCCGACGGTGGAGCGGGGGTTGTGGCTTGCCATTCTCTGCTCGATGGCGATGGCGGGGGAGAGACCTTCGATCGATTCCACCTCGGGCTTGTCCATCTGGCCGATGAACTGCCTGGCGTAAGTCGACAGGGACTCCACGTAGCGCCGCTGACCTTCGGCGTATATGGTGTCGAAGGCGAGAGACGACTTGCCTGAACCGCTGACCCCGGTAATCACGACAAGCCTGTCCCGGGGGATGTCAATGCTGATATTCTTGAGGTTATGCTGGCACGCCCCTTTAATCCTGATCGTGTTCATCTTTTTTTCCCCAGCCCTTACGCCTCATGGCCGAAACCTGTTCATTTGAGCCGGATATCGATATAGGACCGCTTCCGGAGTTCCGCCATCCAGTCGGCGTATTTCTTTTCTGCCTTTTCCCGGCCGATGATATCCTCGATCTCGTCTCGCACGGCAGACAGGGGTTTTGCCCCCCCGCCTCTCTTGTCCAGGACCTGGATGATGTGGAAGCCCAGGGGGGTCTCGATCACATCGCTTGTTTCCCCGACCTTCAACTTGAAAGCGACTTCGTCAACGGCGGGCAGCATAGTACCCTTCTCGACATAACCCATGTCGCCGCCCGTACTCTGCGCAGCCCCACGTGAGTACTGAAGCGTCAGTTGCTCGAAGGGAACTCCGCCCTTCAATTTTTTGAGCACGTCCTCGGCTTCCGCCTTCATTTTTCCCCGGGTATCTGCGTCGGCGTTTTCGGGTACAGGAATCAGGATCTGCCTGAGCCGGGCCGTTTCTTTCCCCTCATACTCACTCCGGTGCTCGCGGTAGTAATTGCCGATCTCTTCGTTGCCCACGGCAATCTTCGACTGGATCTCCCTGCGAATGACACGGCCCTTGATAATGTTGTTCCGGGTCATCTCGCGGTATTCATCGAAGCTCACGCCCTCCTTATCGAGGTTAGCCTTGACGTCCTCCAGTTTCCACTTTCTCTTCGCCAGTATGTCATTGATGGTTGTCGTAACCTCCTCATCTTTCACGGTAATCCCGAGACGCTTGGCCTCCTGCTTGAGAAGCGTCTCCTCGATCGTATTGTTCAGAATGGGCATGGTGACTTCTTCACGGATCTTTTCCCTGGGAACCCCGGGATAGTTTTTTTCGATTTTCTTGACAAATGTATCGATTGTGACGTTGAGCTCTCGCAGGGTGATCACTTCGTCATTTACAATGACAACAATCCGGTCTGCCACTTCTGCGTCCGAGTGTACTGGAAAAGACAGCAACATCATGACGATCATCAGCCATCCCAATTTCATTTTCATAAGTCTCCCCATTTTAGTCTGTCTAAGTCTATCTAGGTCTGCCTAGGTCCGTTTGGGTCTATCTGGTCCTTTTTATATTGTTTTGACTTTGTCCTTCTCACCACTAATCACTATCCACTAACCACTGTCTTTTTTGCTCACCACTATTCGCCAATCACTAACCACTTGTATGTTAAATTCCTATCTCAAAATT
>JAPLJU010000220.1 GCA_026388445.1 Deltaproteobacteria bacterium | reverse complement strand
TAGAAAAACTGAGAATTCCCTTCTACGCCGTGGCAACGGACCTGCAAAGGGGGGAGGAGGTCGCCTTCGCCCGGGGGGATACGGGCACGGCCGTCCGGGCAAGCTGTTCCATACCCGGTGTCTTCAAACCTGTCAGGATCGGCGAGAGATACTACGTTGACGGAGGTATTGTAAGCCCCGTGGCCGTCGATTGCGCAAGAAGAATGGGGGCAGACCTCATCATCGCCGTCGATATCTCGTCGAATATCGAGAGTGCTCCTCCCCAGGGCACGATTGACACCATCGTACAGGCAGTGACGGTCATGTATGCGAGGATGTCTCAGAATCAGCTCGCCAGGGCAGACTTTGTCATCAAACCCAAGGTCGGTTACATCGGCTCGACGGACTTCACAAAGCGTCATGAAGCGGTTCTGGAAGGTGAAAAGGCGGCACTTGAGGCCCTTCCCGGTATCAAGACAGCCCTGGATAGACTTCGTCAGGAGGGGCGGTTGTAGAAGGAAAAAGTAAAAGAGGAAACCGCCTGAGATGGGGGGTCGGTGGATGGAAAGGAGGGAACGGAAAACCATCCACCGATTTTTAGCCTCATATCTTTAATTCTGTAAATACATTTAGCAATATTAATGCCAATATAAAAAAGCCTTATTTTTCAAGCCTTTTCGGGAAAATGAACTAAGATTAAGGGTCTGAAGTCGTGCGATTAACGCACGATATTAGAGGGTATTTCTAGCAGAGTGTTGTCAATTATATGCTCGCAGCAGTGTGCTTATAACGAACATATCGTTCGCTTATCGCACATTATTATGGAAACCGTTATTCACTTGCGGATCTAATTTTTTGAGATCTCTCAGGAGGGCGTAGCGCGATATCTTAAGGAGTTTTGCCGCCCTTGATTTATTCCCTCCGCTGAGTTCGAGGGCCTTCGACAGGATCTTCTCCTTGACTTTTTTTGAAAGTTGCTCCGTCGCCGCCTTGTAATCCATCCCCTGTGCCGAAAGGAGTGATATCCATTCCTCTTCCTGATTTGCCGTAACGGGAGCAGAGGCGATCTTGATCTCCGCCGGTATATTTTCCGCCGTGATGTAATCCCCGACATGGCGCAGGATCATGATGCGCTCAATAATATTCTTGAGCTCCCGGACATTTCCGGGCCATGGATACTGCTTCAGGCACTCCTCGGCCTCCTGGCTGAAGCCCTTCACCTTCTTATTAAATTTCTTATTGAACTCGTCAATGTAAAACCGGGCCAGCAGGATGAGATCGTCGTGCCGTTCCCGCAGCGGCGGAAGCTGGATGGGAACAACGCTGACCCTGTAGAAAAGATCCTCACGGAAGGAATTATCTCCGATCATTTTTGACAGATCTTTATTTGTGGCGAATAGGAAGCGGACATCCACCGAAATATTCTCCGTGCCACCGAGCCTCTGGATATACCCGTCCTCGATCATTCTCAGAAACTTGGCCTGGAGCGAAAGGCTCATCTCGCCAATCTCGTCGAGAAACATGGTCCCGCCACTGGCATACTCCAGAAGCCCGATTTTTCTCTTCTTGGCATCGGTAAAGGCACCGGCCTCATATCCGAAAAGCTCACTTTCCAGCAGCGTCCCCGGGATAGCGGCGCAATTCACGTCGACGAAGCGCTTGGCGTTCCGGTGGCTTCGCCTGTGGATGGCCCGGGCCACGAGTTCCTTTCCGGTACCGCTTTCCCCCTGGATGAGGACGCTTGTATCGTGCTTCGCCACTTCCTCTACGACATGAAAAATCCCCACCATTTTTTTTGACGTCCCGAGCATGTTGTCGAATCCGAGCAGGACATCTTCCCGCTCCTTCAGTTTTTCCACCTCCGTCTTGAGCGATTTGGCCTCCATGGAGAGCAGCGAGCGCATGATGGCGTTCTCATAGGCTGTAGCGGCATTCTTGACGAGGATGTCGAGGATATTCACCTGGCCTTTGGTGTAGATCCCCTCTTTCTTGGCCAGGTACAACGCCCCCCTGAAGCGGTCTTTGAGGATGATCGGAAGGGCGATGTCGACGGTGAAGCCTGAGAAAAGCCGCTGGGTGTTCCCTGAAAGAGAGGTCTCTTCGTTCGACACTGTAACGGCATTCGTGTCCATGGCCCTTTTAACGATCGTGCGATCGATCCTTCCTCGATACTCGTTTTTGCCGTCGATGAACACCTGTTCCCCGTCGTTGATGAAACACCGCTTCTTTTCAATATCGAGGAAATAGATCAGGGCTTTTTCGGCACCTCCGATTTTCAAGGCGTTCCGGATCAGGATCTCGTGTACCTGCTCAAGAACTGAGCTGGCGTTGAGCCGGGAGACCGCCTCCTGCAGCAGCATGAGCTGCTGGATCTTTTCCCGGTCATTTTCGAAGAGCCTCATGATATGAATGATAATGCTGGCCTGGTTTGCGAAGGTGAGCAGGATGTTGATCTCATCGGGGGAAAGTCTGGTCTTGTACTTTGTCCAGACGTCAATGATTCCGATGATGTCATTTTCAATCTTGAGGGGGGCGTAGAAGGTCGAGCCCCTTTTGTAAAACTGGGATATCTTGCGGTCCGCCTCGGTCATACGCGGATCGGTTTCCGAATCCTCCAGCGCGACGTACTGCCCGGTTTTGGCCACCCGTGTTTCGAAACTGTCATGTTTTTTCAGGTTGAGGGGGACGCTGAACGCCCTCATGGCCTCCTCGGGATTGTAGTTCTTCACGACCTTCGTGATGAGGTTTTCCTTCTGTTCGTCCAGAAGCAGGATGATGCCCCGGTCGAATCCCATGGTATCGACGGCCTCGTCGAGGATTTTACTCAGGATATCCTCGACGCTCGAGGGTGCGGTCAGGAACGTGCTGATGCGAAGGATGCTTTTGATCAAAAGATCCTTGTCGATGGAAAAGGCCGATGAGGTCCGTGTGAACTGACTCCCGGTCTGCTTTTCCGTATCCCCAGGCATCGGTTAACCTCCCAATTTTTTTCAGAAGCGTCTGTCTACCACAGAGCGGTCGACCCGTTCAATCCCTCTCGCGGTCAAGTCCGGTCATATTCAGAAAATTGCATGGTAAAGGTGGCCCGTCCCTGGGTCAGTGAGCGGACGTCCGTGGAATATCCAAAGAGGGCCCTGAGGGGTACCCGGGCCCTGAGTTCACTGATGGGTCCCTTCGGCTCGATGGACTGGATCTCGCCTTTCCTCGCATTGATATCCCCGATGACCTCCCCCATAAACTCGCTCGGCGTGATAATATCAACCTTCATGATCGGCTCGAGCAGCACGGGTCCGGCCTTCGCACAGCCTTCTTTCACAGCCGTGGATGCCGCGATCCTGTAGCCCACGGGGCTGGCCTCCCCCTCCTTGAAGGACCCTCCGATGATGCGGACCCGAATATCCATCACGGGGTATCCGGCTATCACACCGCTCAAAAGAGCCTCGCTGATGCCCTCCTCTATAGCGGTATGGAATTCAACCGGGACGTCCTCTATCTTGAGTTCGTCGATGATCTCGGTGCCGCCGCCCCGCCTGTTTGGTTCCAGGAGGAGCTTCACATGGCCGAAGTGCTTTCTTTCCCCGAGTTCCTTCTCGAAACGCCCTTCCACCCCGGCACTTTTCTCGATGGTCTCACGATAGACAACCCGTGGTTTACCGACATTGACCCGTGTGTTGAATTCCCGGGTCAGGCGGTCGATCACAATTTCCAGGTGGAGCTCGCCCATGCCGGAGATGACCGTCTGGGCCGTCTCATCCTCATACTTCAGCCGGAGGGTCGGGTCTTCTTCCATGAGCTTCTCCAGCGCAGGCTGCAGCTTCTCCTGATCGGCCGGCGTCTTGGCCTCGATCGCCTGGCTGATAACCGGGTTGTATACTTCGATGGGTTCCAGGACGATCGGGTGGGTCTCATCACATATGGTGTCTCCGGTCATCGTGTCTTTCAGGCCCACAACGGTAATGATGTCACCGGCACCGGCGATATCGATCCTTTCCCTCTTGTTGGCATGCATCTTCAGGAGACGTGCGATCTTTTCCTTCTTCCCCCTCGTTGCGTTATAGACTTCCTCCCCGGTCTTCAAACGTCCCGAATAGATCCTCACATAGGTATTCTTCCGACCCTCCATCATGCTCACCTTGAAGGCCAGGCCGCAAAAGGGGGTGTCCTCCCTGCTCTGACGGGTTTCACTCTTCTTGGTCCTGGGATTGAACCCCTCGACCGCAGGAATATCCTGGGGGGACGGCAGGAAGTTCACCACGGCATCGAGGACGGGCTGGATGCCCTTGTTTCGCAAAGCCGAACCGCAGAGCACCGGGACAAGCTTGAGTGAGATCGTGGAGCGCCTGATCGCCTTCAGGAGTTCGTCTTCCTTGACCTCTGCCCCGGTGAGGTATCTCTCCGCCACTTCGTCATCGACCTCCGCAAGGGTTTCTATCATCTTCTCCCGGTGCGTTTCGAAGGCCTGCATGAAATCATCGGGGATATCCAGAAGGTCAAAGGCTGCCCCCAGGGTTTCTGCCTGCCAGACAATCAGCTTCCCCCGTATGAGATCAACGACGCCTCCGAAGTTCTCCCCCTCTCCGTAGGGAATCTGGACCGGCAATGGCACGGAGACAAACCGTTCCTTCATCATTCCGACGGCATGAAAAAAATCCGCCCCGACCCGGTCCATCTTGTTGATGAAAGCGGTCTTGGGAACACCGTACTTGTCCGCCTGATGCCAGACCGTCTCAGACTGGGGCTCCACACCCTCCACGGCCGAAAAAACGACGACGGCACCGTCGAGCACCCGGAGGCTCCGCTCGACTTCGATCGTAAAGTCCACATGGCCCGGCGTGTCGATAAGGTGAATCTCGTACCCACGCCAGTCGCAGGTGGTCACGGCAGAGGTGATGGTGATCCCCCGCTCCTGCTCCTGAGGCATCCAGTCCATCACGGCTTCACCGTCGTGAACCTCCCCCATCTTGTAGGACCTGCCCGTGTAATAGAGAATTCTCTCCATGACCGTCGTCTTCCCCGCGTCGATATGAGCGACGATCCCTGTATTTCTGATTCGGGAGAGTTTTACCTTTGATGCCACAGATTCCGGTCCACTCTGGAAAGTTAGAATATTTTCGAAACCGATGGACAGACAGGGATTTCGGCCCGACGGCATGCGAAGGCCCCCTGTTTCTGCCGGAAGAGGAAGGAGTGAGGTTAGCCCTCGGCCGACCCTTTCTTGATCAAATCCCTGTCAGGCAGGATGGGCTCTCTGGTGTCGACATGCCCCTTGATCGTTGTGAATTCCTTTCCGTCGATCAGGAGTTTCACCCGTTTGATTTCCTGTAGGTTAAGGGCCAGCGTATTCGCCATGGAATAAAGGGTCGCCATTTCACTGGCCGTTCCGCCCGGGTGGTCGTCGATGAGCTTACGGTTAAAACTCACATGAGCCGTTCCATTCTTGTCAACGGTGACGCTTTGAAGCTGTAAACCCTCAGGCAAGGTCCTCACGAGGTTCAACTTGGATCCCTCCATGAGGGCCTTGACCAGCTCCTCCGCCTGTCCGTTCAACGTCTTCGGTCTGGGAATGATTCTCTTCTCGGGAACGAGGAAGCGCTCGTTGGAATCGGAAAAATAAAGCTGCACGCTCCATCGCTCGCGTTTCTCATCCGAAGAGGGCGGCAATATCGAGTCGGAGAGCGACTTGAAGAGAAAAGCGAGAAAACCACCACAGACCACGATAAGCGCGAAGAACAGGAGTAGCTTCAGTGTTTTTCTCTTCTTCTTCGCTTTGACTTCCGATGTCCTTCTCTGGCGCTTTGAAGCCATGACGCCTCCACCCCCGGGCTTAAAAAACTCCGCCTATTTAGGGCATTTTTCAGACACTGTCAAGAAAAGTTAAGAAAAACCGTGCAGGCAGTGAGGCATTCCAAAACGCGGAAAGACCATGGCGAACTTCGGACGTTTAGAGCCGATCGAGTCTTTGCCTGGCCATCCTGGCTAAATCCGAATCCGGCGCCAGCCTGATGACGGTCTTGAACTCACTGGCGGCATCTCTTCGATTCTTCAGTGTCAGGTAAGCCTCCCCGAGCCAGTAATGGGCTTCCGCGAGGTTCGGGACAAGTTCAATGGATTTCTTCAGGTGGGTAATCGCCTTGTTGGTATAACCGGCCTTCAGGCTGGCAATACCCCGGTCCTTCTCAATCAAAGGCAGGATGATGGTGTTGGGTTCCTTTGTGATGGCCTCGTCGTATTTGGCCAGGGCGATGAAATAATCCCCTTTTTGATAATAGGCACGGCCCATATTATAAAGAGGAAAAGAAGGCGTTTCATAAAGAGGGTTAGCGAGGGCCCTGTTGAAGGATTCAATCGCACGGTCATACTGACCCATATTCAGATAGAGTATTCCCAGGTAGTTGTGGGCTTCCGAGTAATCCGGCTTCAGCTCGATGGCTTTCTTCACCTCCCGGACCGCCCCGTCGTTCATGCCCTTTCCGCTATAAGCATTGGCAAGGAGATAGTGAATCTGCGGATCTTCGGGGGTCAGTTTCTCCGCTTCCAGCAGCTCCTTGAGACCTGTGGTGTAATTACCGGCCTGAATCTGGGCCGACGCCATTTCAATATGAAGCTGCGCCCTTTGTTTCTTTTCATAATCCGTTGCGCAGCCTGCAAAAAGGAGAGCGGCCGCGAGCACCATCCCGATCCTTATCCATCCTTTTTCCATGATGACCTCATCCTGTGTGAAAGATTTATTTTCGGTTTCCGTTTACCCACCAGTCGCTTTTGCCCTTGAACCACCACTGCGTGGAGTCTGTCTTCAATATCGTATCGACCATCCTCTTCGCCGTGGCCGTGTGAAGCCGCTTCCTGGCAAATCTGATCCACTCCTTGCTGTACCGGTTTCCCAGATCCCCGTAT
>JAPLJU010000128.1 GCA_026388445.1 Deltaproteobacteria bacterium | reverse complement strand
AGGAGCGCTGGCGTGCCGGGGAACTTCTCGAACGTGAAGCGCGGCATCTTGACGACGACATAGTCGATGGTCGGCTCGAACGCGGCGGGCGTGACGCCCGTGATGTCGTTGTCGAGCTCGTCCAGCGTGTAGCCGACCGCGAGCTTCGCCGCGATCTTCGCGATGGGGAAGCCCGTCGCTTTGGAGGCCAGGGCCGAGGAGCGCGACACCCGAGGGTTCATCTCGATGACCACCATCTCCCCCGTCCCCGGGTGGATCGCGAACTGCACGTTGGAGCCGCCGGTCTCCACGCCGATCTCCTTCATGATAGCGATGGCCGCATCACGCATGCACTGGTATTCCACGTCCGTGAGCGTCTGGGCCGGGGCCACCGTGATGGAGTCGCCCGTGTGGACGCCCATGGGGTCCACGTTTTCGATGGAACAGATGATGACGACATTGTCGGCCCGGTCGCGCATCACCTCGAGCTCAAATTCTTTCCACCCCAGGACCGACTCCTCGAGCATGATCTCGCCGATCATGCTGGCGTCGAGGCCAACCTTCGCGAGTTCCACGAGATCCTCGCGGTTGTAGGCCACCCCGCCTCCCGTCCCGCCCAGCGTGAAGGAGGGCCGGACGATGACGGGGAATCCAATCGACTCCGCCGCTTTCATTGACTCGTCGACGGACTTCCCAAAGACGCTCCGCGGGACCCTCAGGCCGATCCGCTCCATGGCACTGCGGAATTTCTCCCGGTCCTCGGCCTTGTAGATGACCTCGAGGGACGCCCCGATGAGCTCGACGCCGTACTTTTCGAGCACACCCCGTTCGGCGACGGCCACGGCGGTGTTGAGACCCGTCTGTCCGCCGAGGGTGGGCAGGATGGCGTCGGGCCTTTCCTTCTCGATGATTTTCTCCACGGCCTCCGGCGTGATCGGCTCCAGGTAGGTCCGGTCGGCCATTTCGGGGTCCGTCATGATCGTGGCGGGGTTGCTGTTGATGAGAATGACCTCGTAGCCCTCCTCCCTCAGGGCCTTGCAGGCCTGGGTCCCGGAGTAGTCGAACTCGCAGGCCTGGCTGATGATGATGGGGCCCGAGCCGATAATGAGAATTTTCTTGAGGTCCGTGCGCTTAGGCATGGGCTTTACGACCTCTTGCCTTCGGTTTTTCCCTTGCCTGTTTCATCAGTGAGATGAATTCTTTGAAGAGATACGCCGCGTCGTGGGGCCCCGGCGCCGCCTCGGGGTGATACTGCACGCTGAAGGCCTTGAGCTCCGGGAAATAGAGTCCCTCGAGGGTGTTGTCGTTCAGGTTCAGGTGTGTCTTTTCTAGGTTGCCGGTAAGCGTTTCCGGTATGACGACGAAGCCGTGGTTCTGCGAAGTGATCTCCACGTGCCCGCTCCTCATGTTCCTGGCCGGCTGGTTCACGCCGTGATGACCGAACTTGATCTTCGTGGTCCTGCCACCCATGGCCTGGCCGAGGATCTGGTGGCCCAGGCAGATGCCGAAGACGGGGATCGTGCCCACGAGCTCCCGTGTCGTTTCGATGATGTAGGTTAGAGGCGCCGGGTCGCCGGGTCCGTTCGTGAGAAGAAGGCCGTCGGGGTGATAGGCCCGAATGTCCGCCGCCGTCGACCTGGCCGGTACGACGATGACCTCGCACCCTTCTTTCTCAAGACTCCGCAGGATGTTGTATTTCACGCCGCAGTCGAGAACGACGACCCGGAACCGCCCGGCCTGTTTTCGCTTCCTGAAATTTTTCATCGGGACGGGGGCGCCGTCCTTCCAGAGATAAGGTTCCCGGCAAGTGACGGAGCCGATGAGGTCGCGGCCCACGAGCCCCGGGTAGGCCCGGACGCGCTCCAGGAGCCTCCCCGTGTCCCTGGTCTCCGTCGAGAGGATCCCCCGCATGGAGCCTTCGATGCGAAGCTTTCGCGTTATGGCGCGCGTGTCCACTCCCTCCAGGCCGATCTTCCCGAACTTCTCGAGGAACGCCTGAAGCGTCATCCGGCTTCGCCAGTTGCTCGGGAAGGGCTGGTACTCCTTGACGATGAACCCTTCCAGGTGGATACCGGCGGACTCCATGTCCTCGGGGTTGATGCCGTATTTACCGATGAGGGGGTTGGTCATCGTCTCGTTCTGCTCCTTGTAGGAGGGATCGGTGAGGATCTCCTGGTAGCCCGTCATGCCGGTGTTGAAGACGACCTCGCCCATGGCCTCGCCCTCTCCGGCGAAGGCGCAGCCCCGGAAGACGCTGCCGTCTTCCAGGACAAGAACGGCGGGCGGTTTTGTTTTGAGTAGGCTCAAGTTCGGTTCCTCTTCTGTGGATAAGCGACAGAACGGCAAAAGACGTCCGGCATGAAGAGAAGAAAATTCCTCCGTGCCGGACGCTGTGTCAGAAAAACGGTTTCGGTTACAACATGGGCAGATAGCGTTTCAGTTCGAAGTCCGTGACGTGGATTCGATAAAGATCCCACTCCTTCACCTTGTTCTCGATGAATTTATTGAAGATGTGGTCGCCCAATGCCTCGTTGACCAGCACGCTTTTCTGGACCTCCTGGAGGGCTTCGAAGAGGTTCCCCGGAAGGGAGGTGATCCCCGCCTTGGCACGGGCCTTCTCGTCCA
Organism: Deltaproteobacteria bacterium; assembly: GCA_026388445.1. Taxonomy (GTDB): domain Bacteria; phylum Desulfobacterota; class Syntrophia; order Syntrophales; family UBA2192; genus JAPLJU01. The sequence goes on along the minus strand of JAPLJU010000128.1, from coordinate 204 downwards.
TCTCGAAAACGTCATGCTCAACCGGTTCGGGCAGGGGGTACTTGCCCGCGATGCCTTTCAGACCTGCGGCCAGCATGACGGTGAAGGCCAGGTAGGGGTTGCACGCCGGATCGGGTGAGCGGTATTCGATTCTTGTGGCCTTTTCCTTTCCGGGTTTGTACATGGGGACCCGGATCATCGTGGATCGGTTCCGGCGGGCCCAGG
>JAPLJU010000126.1 GCA_026388445.1 Deltaproteobacteria bacterium | reverse complement strand
ATGATGCTGTCTCCACAGAGCCGCTCGGCGGGTTATTTGCGGGGGTGGTCCTCAAGGGTGAAGCGTCATTTGCAGAAGCATCCCGGTGGATGGGAGTCCGGCGGTGCGAAGAGGCACTCCACCCGGATACGGTCATCGATGACGCGGGCGAAGCTGTCGAATTCGCTCTGATGCATGGTCTTGCACTCGAACTCGGTCAATCCCTTTTTGACCCGTGCGACCTGGGGTGCACAGCGGGGGACCGAAATGATGACCTCATCGGGCTTTTCTTCGATATCGTAACCGATGATGATGCACCACGGAAAGAGCCGCAGGGCCTTCAAGAATCCCTTCAGACCCCTTTCCTCAATCTTGAACCGCCTGATGAAATCCTTCGCGACAAGCTCCGGGACCTTTCCCCAGACCCGTTCATTGATGCGCTCGGCCGCTTGCTGGCTGAACTGTTCGGAGACGTAAAGGAACCAGAAGCCGTCAACGACCCGGTAATTCCATAGCAGAAACTCGAGATAGGACCTCAACTCGGACTCGTCCATCTTTTCAAACACCGTAAGGTCCATTGTCTCACCTCGAAAAGGATTTGGTCTCATCGGTCATTGAACAAAGGCCGTCCTTGTTCTTCAAGACTTTTTTCCCCTGTCAATGAAGTTGAGGCGAAGCTTCTGGATGAAAACGCTGCCCTGCAAGAACGCCGTGGCAGAAGGATCTCAGAAGAGCCTTCTCTTCAGTCTGACCCTGTGCATGATGGTCGCCGCGATTTCCTCCACCGACATGGTGGTGATGTTGATGAAGGGGATATTTTTCGAAACAAAAAGGAACTCGGCCATGGCCACCTGCTGCTGGCACTGGTGTAGCGAGGAGTAGCGGCTGTTGGGCCTTCTTTCGGAACGGATCTTCTGCAGGCGCTCGGGATTGATGGTGAGTCCGAAGAGCTTGTCCCGGAAGGGGACGAGAACGCCCGGTATCTTTTTGTATTCGATGAGAAGGTCGTCATCCGTGAGCGGGTAATTGGCGGCATAGACACCGAACTGGAGGGCCAGGTATAGACACGTCGGCGTCTTTCCGGCGCGGGACACGCCGGTCAGGACCACATCGGCCTTGTCGTAGTCCTTCGTCGAGATGCCGTCATCGTTGCTGAGGGCAAAGTTCACCGCGTCTATCCGCACATCCAGGTCTTTCGTCAGCACGGGGTGGTGACCGATGGTCTGGGAGGACTGGGTTTTAAACTCGGCTTCCAGCGGCTTGATAAAAATGTCAAAGAGATCGATGACCACGGCATCTGCCGTCATGATGATTTTACGAAGATCGGATTTAATCAGAGTGCTGAATACGATGGGCCGGGCACCATTCTTCGAAATCTGGTTGATATTCTTGAGCACGTCATTGGCCTTCTCCTCCGTATCGATGAACGGAAAGGTCATCTGGGTGATATCCATGCTGTCGAACTGGGCAAGCAGGCTGTGCCCCAGTGTCTCGGCCGTGATGGCGGTCCTATCCGAGATATAAAAAACGGTTCTGATTCTCCCTGATTTTGGCATGCTCCGGAACCTGCCCCTCGATGATTTTCTTCAACGGGGCTCTTCACCCCGATCTACCAAAACAACCGCCCTGCCCTGCCGGAATCCCGACGGCACCCTATTATACAGAATTCAAAAGGAATGCCAACCCTTATCCGCCGATCGGCCCCTTCAGGTTTGTCGACCCTCGACCGATAGAATATACAGAAGAGAAAAATTCCCTCCTGACGGCCCTCTCACCGGCTGAGTGACAGGTTCAGAAAGGACTTCTGACATGCCGAGCACCGTCCATCCCCGATACACGACGGCGGAGAAGATCACCCTTGTCGCCATAAGCGCCATTTCCTGGCCTCTCGAGAAGTTCATCCAACTCGTAAGGAAATGTCTGAAATGGCTTGACGATGTGGAACTGTTCGTCTTTTGATTAAGATATCATTGATATCATATCAGCAACTTCTGTAACCATTGAAACGTATTTAACTACTTCGGATTCTTTCAATTCTCCCCCTGATCCTCATATCTGTTTTTTAACAACATACCGATATTACTTAATAATTTAAAATTATTGAGCCGGTGGCCCCTTTTTTCAAAAAAAGCATGTGGAAAAAAATACAACTATCCTATATGAAGATCAGGAAGAAAAAAATTTTTCTTTTCATAAAGACTATACAGGAAGGGGATGAAAGATGAAAAAACTGTGGATGATTGCGGCGCTCCTTGCAGTCTTTCTTCTGGTCCCGGCGGTTCAGGCCGCGGGTCCCGATGCTGTTTTGGGCAAATGGCTGAATGGCAAAAAGACGGCTCACATCGAAATCTACAAATCCGGTGACCGTTACGAGGGGAAAATCGTGTGGTTGAAGGAACCGGTCTATCCACCGGATGACAAGAAAGGGATGGCGGGAAAGACAAAGATCGATCGTGAAAATCCTGATGTAGCCAAGAGAAACAACCCTATCCTGAGCATTGTCATGCTCTGGGGATTCAAGCACATCAAGGATAATCTCTGGGAAGATGGCTCTATCTATGACCCTGAGAATGGGAAGACATACCGGTGCAAGATGACACTGGAATCCCCCGATGTACTAAATGTCCGGGGGTTCATCGGTATTTCTTTAATCGGCAGAACGGACACTTGGACGCGCGTGAAATAAGCCGGTCCCAAACTTTTATTTTCTTTGATTATTTTCGTAAAAGAAAGGCCTGGATCTCCCTACGAATCCAGGCCTTTAATGCCTGACGCGATTTTCAGCGTTATTTCACCTGACGGCCACCACAATGATGTCGAAGACGGAGGACCAGGAGATCGGCTTTGTGATGGTCCTGCCCCCGAGCTTCCTCGCCATGTCGGCTGCTTTCTTCTCGAAACCGGATTTGTAATAAACAGTATCCGTTGCGTAGTCCGGCGTCGTTGCCATACCGACGACCTCCACCTTATAGCCCAGTTTCGTCAGTTTCCCGGCCATCTTCTTGGCCGAGGACATCTTGCCGTTTCCGCTCAGCACCTTGAGACGGACCGATTTGAGGCCTGTATCCTTCTTTTCGGGTACCGGCTGGGCGGGCGCCACCTGCGGGGTTTCGGCGGTCTTCTCCTTCGGCGGCTCCGCGATCTTTTCCTCCGCCACCTTCGGCGCCTCTTTCTCCGGAGGGACAGCCGCGGCCGCCGATTCCGCCGTTCCGACCGACTCCTGCCTCTCTGCGCTCAATTTCTGAACCTGCTGCCTGAGTTGCTCGTTCTCCTCGGCCAAGGCCTTGTTTTGCTGTTGAAGCGAGACGACTTCCTTGCCCAGACTGTCCGCTTCATCGACCTTCTTCTGGTAGACACTGTTCTCGACCATGCACCCTGACAAAACAAGGGCAAGGCTCATGAAAAGTGCCGCAGCCACGAAATCTCTGAACATAGGATGCATCCTCCTTCTTATTGATCACTGACCCGGTGAAAATGCAGGCACCCGCCCCAGAGGGCAGTCAATAATTTGTACATCGCAATCCACAACACTGTGAGTAATTCTGTGGACAGCTTTGTGGACAGCGTTTGTAAGTCCGCTTAATGGCTTCATCTTGACCAATTTGCTCTCGATGTAGGCAAATTATCATTAATAATTTCAACTACTTATATTTTGTCCTTGTTTTTCAACCTTTTGGAGAAACCATTAACCAGAAGGCGTCAAATAAACCCGAATTTCGAATAAAACACAGGGTCCGGAAGGGGGCGAAATAATGACTGAAAGGGATTCAGGTTCTTTATTTTTTATTCTCCGCCCCGGCCTCCCGCCGGTAATGGTCTGTCGTCATTTCCAGGAGGACGAGAAAGTACTCGAATTGCGTCCTGGCCGCCTGGTATTGCCGCGGGGTAATGAGCAGGCTGTTATCCTCGTAGAGCTCGTCCACGAGACGCATCCATTCTTCCTCGGCCGCTTTGACGCGCTCGAAGTCCGACCCGATGAGTTCGGGTTCGATGTAGAGGGCGGCGTGTTTTATGTGCATCAGCCTTTCCAGCTTGTTCATGAATTCAATAACTTCCCCTTTTGCCTGTGTTCCTTGTGATCCGAAGGCTTGAAAGAATCCTTCCCGGCTAAAAATGCCACCGGAAGCCGCCGAAAAACGCGTGACCACCGACATCGGCATCGTGACTTTCATAGGACGTCCCATGGGCAGCGTTGTAATTCCTGATCAGCTCGCCGTCGAAATCTTTTACCGGCAACCACGTGTATTTGTATTCAAAGAAAATTCCCACCGGCGCATCCCAGAAACCAAAATCCGTGGGCTTCTTCATGATGTAGATCTCGATCCCCGCCAGCCCGTGCGCGCCGAAGCTGTTGAATGTCTCATCCCTGTCATAGGTAAATCCCCCTGTTTGGTATTTGAGCCTGCTCTCGGTATAGTAATAATCGGGACCGGCCCCTGCGTAGACGGTCAAGGCGTCCGCAATGGGGAATACAAGTTTCAAGGTCGGAGACAGGTAGGCGCTGATAATCGTCAGGTCGAGACTGTCACCGGCGAGAAGGGTTCCCTGGCTTTCCTCGCTGGACTGGAAATAACCCACGGCCACCTCAAGCCACAGGTATTTATACAGCCGCCTTTCGTAGGCGACCTCCCCGATGAAACCATTAAAATCATCCTGGTTGATGTTCCAGGAATCCATGAAGTCGCTGCTCGGATACAGGTGATATCCCGCCTTGATGGAGAAGGCGTTGTCCTTCAGGAGATGGGCCCTTTCCTCCTCAGCGCCCGCGTTTACGGCCACGATCAAGAATAGACAAACCGTGAAGGCAAATATTCTCGTACGAAACATACCCTCCTCCTTTCCAGTCAGGTCGGACCCCGATGAACCACCCCGCCCCCGATTCAAGGCGGGCTGGCCGCATAATCAAGCCTGCGGTGGTACCGGCGATCGCCACCGGATACATACCACTGAGAGCGTCGCGATTGCAACACCGCTCTTCCTGCCCGGAGGCATGGCGAAAGCCATCAACCATTCAAAAAATAAAAAAAAGGCCCGTGAGCCGGACTCACAGGCCTCATGAGAATGACGATTGCATCCGCTCCGAACGCATGGTTTCGCTAGGTCCCCTCTTCTTCTCCTTCGTCCACGAGCGTGACGGCCTCACCCGATGGCAGCGCCTGCACATCGCGGAGCTTCTTCTCGATCGTCCTTGATTTCTTTGCCGCGTTCTCGATGGTGCTGCTCGCCTCCTG
>JAPLJU010000188.1 GCA_026388445.1 Deltaproteobacteria bacterium | reverse complement strand
CTCAACTTTCTGAGCGGCATGGATACCTCCTTTCTCGAGTCGTTCTTTCGACGTTCACCCAACTCTTCAATGGCCGCGAAGGGGGGGGTGGACTCCAACGGCTTCGCGTGAAACCGGCGCGAAGATCCGGGAAGAGCGATGAGAACTTTTTAGGAAGTGAGATGTAAGAGGGGTAAAAGCGTTACCGGTGTCGCGATTTTTCACATAAAAAATGACACGGGTCACTCACTTTTTCAAGAGAAATAAAAGGCGCGGCCCAAAGACGAGAAGACCGACGATGACGGAGCCTAAAGCGGCTAATAGAACTCCACCAGCGGCGACATCCTTTGCCTTTTTGATCAGGGGATGAAATTCCGGTGAGGCCGCATCGGCCAGGTACTCGAGGGCCGTGTTCAGGGCCTCCGACGTCCAGACGGCCGCCACCGTGAGGATGATGACGCACCACTCGAGCCGTGAGAGGCCGAGGAGGAAAGCCCCTGCCATAACGGTGACCGTCGCCGCGGCGTGTATCCGGGCGTTCGGTTGCGACATGATGAGTGTGCGGATACCCGAGAACGCGTGCCCGAAGCTTTTCAGCCGGCCCCCCAGAGATGAACCTGACGTCTGTCCCATTCCAGCCCATACTCCTTTAGAGTCCTGTCGCCCTCCGCTCCAGGCCTTTTACCCTTCGCCGTGAGCCCTACGATTTCGGCCACAGAATCATCTGGGTGCACCGGAAAAGCGCAAGGGTTCGCCCGCTTCCCTCATCGGTGACGACGGCATCCCAGACCTGGACCGTGCGCCCCGCGTGGATCAGCAAGGCCTCGCAGGCCATCGCCCCCTCGCGCAGCGTGCCCAGGAAGTTTGCCTTGAGCTCGAGGGTGGTAAAATTTTCCGCCCCGTCCGGCAGATGGGCAAAGGTGCCGTACCCGCAGGCCGTGTCGGCAAGCCCGATGATCGAAGCGGCGTGCAGATATCCGTTCGGCGCCAAAAGATCCTGGCGGATTTTCACTCGGCCCGTGACTTTTCCCGGCTCAATGGAGAGCCACTCGATGCCGATCATCTCGGGCAGGTACCCCTTGTTGCGCCGGTGCATCCTCTCGAGGTTGATCTCCGGCCTCAGCCTCCTGTATTTTTCAGCGGACTCTTTACCCATAGGCTCACCCTTTCAGCAAGATGCGGAGCGGCGGAACGAGCACTGCCCCGGAACAATCAGGAAGCCGTGTAGAGGACGTGATCCCCGATATACTTTCTGACCGAATCGGGAACAAGATAGCGGATGGACATCCCTTCCCGGAGCCGCCGGCGGATATCGGTGGAGTGGATATCAAAGAGGGTCACCTGCCTGAAGAAAAGAGCGTAACCCGACGGGCCGATGAACCCATCGACCGCCCTGTTAAAGCGGAACTGGGCGGCGAAGACAGCCGGAAGGACCGAGTCCATGAGATCCTCGGGTTCCGTCTCAGGCTCGGTCATGATCACGAAATGGCAGAGGGTGAGAAGCCTTTTCCAGTCCTTCCACTTCTGGATCTCCAGAAAGGCATCCTGCCCGAGGATGAAATGCAGCAGGAGCTCCTTCCCGTGGGTTTCCTGGAAATATCGGATGGTGTCGATCGTGTAGGACTTCCCTTCCCTCTTCTCTTCGATGTTGGAACAGGAAAAGAGCGGGTTTCCATCAATCGCAAGCCTGACCATGGCCTCCCGGTGTTTGAAGGCGGTGAGGTCATGCCATGTCTTGAGGGGCGGATTCGCGGAAGGAACGAAGATGACCTGGTCGAGCGAAAACATCTCGAGGACTTCCTGAGCGCACCTCAGGTGGCCGAGGTGAATCGGATCAAAGGTCCCGCCCATCAATCCCCACTTTAAGGTCATCTGGTCTGTTTGGTCTATTTGGTCAATGGCCCACAGGGCCAGGCATTAAGCATTGGGCTAAGGGCAAAAGGGTTTTGGGGTCAAGGTCGAGGGTGAAGGGCCTTTGGCCCTTTCTCACCACTACCCACTACCCACTACCCACTAATTGTCAAATGTCAGGACATCGGTTACCCGGAAGTGTCATGACATAGGTAACCCTTAAGGGAATTGAGTCTAATTCTATTACGTCAGAGCTATGGTCATCACCAGAGATTATTAATTGAAATAACTATCCATGAAAAGAGCTT
>JAPLJU010000263.1 GCA_026388445.1 Deltaproteobacteria bacterium | reverse complement strand
AGCTTTGAGGCGCCGGTCAAAAACAAAAGCCCCGGCCCTGGCCTCAGGATCAGACGTAAAATCCCGTCGATGGTATGAAAAAGATACGTTATTTTCTCAGATTTTGCCGTGTGATTCTCGTTGCCTGCGCGGCGCCTGTGGAGAAGCCCATCATCAAGTTACCCGAGTTTCTGGAGCTTCTCGATGAGAAAACACTGCCGGCCTTTTCCGATGACCTGAATATGGAGTCTCTTGAGATTGCCATCACAAGGAGCCTTCGGTACTACGATAGACTGCCGGAGGGAAGGATCATCCGGGTGGGCCCTGCCAGATACACCGCAGGCGAAATGAAGGAGACGCTCAAGGTGTTTCTGTCCATCCTGAAGAGTCCCGATCCCTGGGCCCAGAAGGAACGGAGAATCACCGAGTCCTTCGACATCTACCGCGCGACAGGATCGGGTATCAAGGGGACGGTCTTGTTCACGGGCTATTATGAACCGGTTTTGAAGGCATCGATGGTGGAGACGGTTGAATACCGTTATCCGATCTATCGCGCCCCGAAGGACCTGCTCTTCATCAACCTCGAAAAATTCAAGGAGCGGTATAAGGGCGAGCGGCTTGTGGCGAGGGTTGAGAAGGGCGAGATTGTTCCCTACCACAGCCGCGAGGAGATCGACGGGGAAGGTGCGCTGAAGGGGAGGGGACTGGAGATTGCCTGGTTCTCGGATCCCGTCGATATCTTCTTCCTGCACATCCAGGGATCAGGAAAGATTTGCCCCGCCGGCGGGAACTGCTTTCAGGTGAGTTACGCCCTTGCCAACGGCAGACCCTATCGGAGTATCGGGAGATTCCTCATGGACCGGGGAAAGATTCTCCCCGGGGAGATGTCCACCCCGGCGATCAAGCAGCACCTGCGGGAAAACCCCGATGAGCTCAATGAGATTCTCCATTACAATGAGAGCTACGTTTTTTTCAGAACGGTGAAGGAGGGTCCTGTCGGGAGTCTCGATGTTTCTGTGACGGCCGGTCGGTCCATCGCGACGGATCAAACCATTTTCCCGAGAGGCGCTCTGGCCTTTATCCGGACCCGGAAGCCCGTCGTGGATGCGAGCGGCCAGGTCAGCGCCTGGACGTCCTTTTCGCGATTCGTTTTGAATCAGGACACCGGGGGGGCGATTGTCGGTCCGGGGAGGGTCGATCTCTTCTGCGGGTCCGGGAGCGAAGCGGGAGCCGTTGCGGGGTACATGAAAGAAGAGGGTGAGCTTTACTTCCTGGTCCTGAAGAAAAAGGGTTCCAGATCGAGAAATTATAGGGTACCGGGATCAGGGTACAGGGGCTCGGGTACAGGGTAATAAAGACAGTGCAGACATCGGGCCTGCGGCCCGAGGCCGAAACCCGGAACCCGTTGCCCTGAACCCTTTACCCGGGCCTTCGGCCCCGGCAGCCGCAGCATATGGAACAGTAACGGCAATCCCTGCAGTGCCCTCTCAATGTTTCTTCCCTGGCCCTCAGGTTCTTGAAGACGGGAGAGTCTTTGTAAATATCCTGAAAAGATTTTTCCCTCACATTGCCGGTCTTCACTTCCACGAAGGGGCAGGGCCAGATGTCGCCGTTCGGCTTGATGTAGACAAAACCCCGTCCGGCGGAACACCCGTGAAAGACTTTGCGGGCCATCTTCAGAATGAGTCCGTTGACATTGCGTCTCTCAAGCAGGTAGGGCCAGTATTGGGGACCCGCCACGGGTTCGATGACCGTTTTCGACTCTCTCTGCTTGTCGGCGATGAACTCGCAGAGGGACACATTCTCCTCTTTTTTTAGCGTTGCGCTTTCGATCTGTTCCCCCCGCCCGACGGCGACCAGTTGGTACATCAGCATGATGCCCGCTTCAGCCTCACCAACAAAATCGACGAGCTCCGAGAGAAGGGGCACGTTGTATTCCATGGCCGTGGCGTTGATCTGAAGGAGGATGCCGGCTTTTTTGTCGCCCGGATGCCCCTCATCGTGAGACGAAAGGCCGACGGAGAGTTTCTGATGTAGTTGTTCACACAGGGATCGGCCGCATCGAGACGGATGGCATTGCACACGACACCGTCAATTTCTCTGTGAAAGAATGGCCGGTCATCTGGAATAATGGATGTCTCCGGAATTGCGCACGCTTAGCATAAAGACGTTTCTTTGTCAAAACGACACACGATTCACTGGAAGTATCAAGCTGGAGCCCTGTGTCATTAAGGGGGGATTTTCCTTGAATGTTCATGACCCTTGTGTTTATATTACACATAGTACTGTCCTGCAAAATGTCAAAACGAATTCAACCCGCTTTTAACTCATTCAATTATTACATCATTAATGAAAATCCCTTCCTCTTGCAGAGGGCAGATGATCAGGATCTG
>JAPLJU010000296.1 GCA_026388445.1 Deltaproteobacteria bacterium | reverse complement strand
GTCACAAGGATTTCCCGCGAACTGTCGATGGTGCTCTGTCCCAGCCCTTGGTAGAGGTTTTCGATCGGTTCCAGACGCCGGGCCCCAGGCGACAAAATTTCCGCCTGGGCTCCCAGAGCGACCAGGGCGACGGCAGAGTCTGCCGCAGGCTGGGCATTGACGACGTTTCCCGCCAGGGTGGCCACGTTTCGAATCTGAGGCGATCCCACGCTGCCGCAAGCCTTGGCCAGGGCCGGCCAGAGCTGCCGGATGCGAGGGTCCGCACTGATCTGGCCGTGGGTGGTCCCTGCCCGGATGACCAGTTCATGGTCCTGGATCTCAAAACCCATTAGGTCTTCCATGGAACTGATGTCGATGAGGGTCTCGGCGTGCGCTTTTCCATATTCGAGGTTGCTCACGAGATCCGTGCCGCCGGCCACAAGGCGGCCTCGGCCTTCCCAGCCGCTCAACATGTCCAGGCACTCTTCGATATGATGGGGAACCAGGTAATCTCGAAGATTCATGATCCGGGCCCTTCGCACTCGGGATGGAGGTTGAAAAAAATCTTTTCAGCAGTGATGGGCAAGTCCCGGATTCTGACCCCCACAGCGTCCTCGACCGCATTGGCCACGGCAGGAGGCATGGGGATGAGGGCCGGTTCGCCGATCCCTTTGGCTCCATAGGGCCCCACCGGGTCATGGGTCTCGACAATGATGGGTTCCACCTCAGGCATGTCGGTCACGGTCACCATGGTGTAGTTTCGCAGGCTCTTGTTTTGAAGCCGGCCGCCCTCATAGACCATGTTCTCGTACAACGCCCACCCGGCTCCCTGGGCGACTCCGCCGTAGATCTGCCCCCGGATTCCGTTCGGATTGATCGCCCGGCCCACGTCATGGGCCGCAGCCACCCGCAGCACCCTGATCTGTCCGGTTTCCGTGTTGACCTCCACTTCAACCGCCTGGGCCGCATAGGTGTAGGCACTGGAGTAGTCCCCGTAGAAGTCTTCGTCTGCTCCTTCGGTGGGCGGATCGTAGGCCACGTAAGCGGTCAATCCCACGGTCGTCTTGGTTCGAATCGCCGACTTGCAGACTTCAGCCACAGAGATTTCGATCCTCTCGCTGCCCCGGACAAAGATCCTGCCTTCCTTGATGTCCAGGTCCTCCGGTGCGGCTTCCAGGATATTTCCGGCCAGTTTTAAAAGTTGTTCCCGCACTTGCAGGGAAGCCAGGTAGGCCGCCTTTCCCGCGACCGTGGTCACCCTGCTCGAATAGGATCCAAAGCAGAAGGGACTGACATCCGTATCAATGGGCATGACCAGGACATCCTCGGGGCGGATGCCCAGGGTTTCGGCGGCGATCTGGGCAAGCACGGTTCGGGCCCCCTGACCCATGTCGCTCTCGCCGTGGTAGAGGACGAGCTTTCCGTCTTCCTGAAAGCGCACCATGGAAGAAGAGCCGTCAAAGTTGTTTCCCGCCCGGTTCCCAGACACATGGTTCATACAGGCCAGGCCGACCCCTCGTTTGATCTTTCCGTTTTGGTCTTCTTTCGGCTTCCTTACCCGGGCAATGGCGGCCCTGGCTTTTTCAATACACTCGGTCAGGCCGCAGCTTCGCACTTTCCAGCCGTGAAGCGTCAGGTCCCCTTGCCGAACGGCATTCTTCAACCGGATCTCCACGGGATCCAGCCCCGCCTTTCGGCCGCACACGTCAATCATGCACTCCTGGGCAAAATGGGATTGCGCGTTTCCATATCCCCGAAACCCGCTCGTCGGCGTGGTGTTGGTGTAAGCGAGATAGGACCGCGTCCGGACGGATTTGAAGCGGTAGAGGCAGTCCGTCCGCATGGACATGTTTAAGACGATTTTTGGAGCGGCCCAGGAATAGGCTCCGTTATCGGCAACGATCGTGGTGTCCTTGCAGACCATGGTGCCGTCTTTCAACATTCCCAGCTTGATCTTGATCTTCGCAGGAACCCGGTGGCGGGAAGCCACGAACTCCTCGGGGCGGGTGAGAACAAACTTCACAGGTCGCTTCGCTTTCCTGGCGAGCAAGGCCGCGATGGGATGAAAGTTTCTTATCCAGATCTTCCCGCCGAAAGCTCCTCCGATGGTCGGCACTTTGACCGTGATCTGGCTGGGATTCATCCCGAGGGCTCTGGCGATCTCTGCCCTGGCTTGAAAGGCCGCCTGGATTCCCGTCCACACGGTCAAACGGCCGTCCGGCTCCCACCTCGCAATGGCTCCAAAGGGTTCCAGGTAGCACGGGGTCACCCGGGAGGAGGAGAATTCCTCTTCGAAAACAAAATCGCACGAAGCGAAGTCCATATCCACATCGCCCCGTTCAATGACATAGCTTTTCACTAGATTTCCGGGTTTGTCTTCGTGGATGACAGGGGCTCCTTCGTGAAGGGCCTCTTCAGGGCTGAAAAGCGCCGGCAAGAGCTCGTACTGCACCTCAATGAGCTTCAGAGCCTCCGCGGCAATCTTGGGGGTTTCTGCCGCCACAGCAGCCACCTCATCCCCCGCGTAGCGCACTTTGGTCTCGGCAAAGATGCGCGCATCCGGGACATCCAGGCCGAAAGGCAGGCTCGGGCAGTCGGCCGCGCTGAGCACGGCCTTTACGCCGGGGAAAACCGCTGCTTTTGACGTGTCGACTTTGACGATTCGAGCATGGGCGTGAGGAGATCGAAGGATCTTGGCATGGAGCATGCCCGGCAAATCAATATCGTCCAGATATTGCGCGCGGCCCGTCACCTTGTCAAGTCCTCCGACAAAGCGGACGGCTTTCCCCACAACGGCGTGTTCTTCTTTCATCTCCTGCCTCAAAACCTCTTTGTTGATATCCCTCTTCACTGGTCAAAGCCCAATGTCTGACAGGATGCCGAAAACACCGGGCTTGCAGGTTGCTCAAAAACGCCCAGATACAAGGCGCCCGAAATCCCGAGGAGTGAGTCGTACAGTCCAGTGCGTCGCAACGACGAGGGATGAGGGCAACGCCGTAGATGGGCGTTTTTCAGCAACCTGCTAATGTCCAATGATCCTGGCTCCTGTCTCCGGAGGAGGCGTCTGAAGACTACGATCCCGGATGACCAATTGGCCGTCAATGAGGACCATGGAAATGCCGAGAAGGTTTCCGTCCCTCAGAGACTCCAGCGGGGTATTGCCCGAGGCCCCTTGAATCTTTCCCATGATGACCAGATCCGCCGGCTTGCCCTCCTGAACAAATCCGCTGTTCAGGTTGTGGGCAAGGGCCGCACTTCCCGTGGCCATGCAGACCGCCTCCTCGGGCTTGACTCCCGGCACCGAAGCGACAAGAGCCATGGTCCGGAGCAACCCTCTCGGCGCCACGCCTGTGCCGCTCGGAGTGTCCGTCCCCAGAATGACCCGGTGGAGCTGGCCCTGTTCCGCGACCTTCTTCATGAACGTTTGGGCGATGCTGTGATTGCCGCCGTAAGCGATTTCAAGCAGATAATCCGACTCCAGGAGAATTCGCTCCATGTCCGAGAGGGGCATGGGAATCGGGCCGCCGTTAATGTGGCCGACGATGTCGGGTTTCAACTTCAAGATCACGTCGGCTCCGGCCGGACGGGACACCCCGGACCGGGACACCCCGCCGGAATGGATTTTCACCTTCAGGCCCAGCTCCTTGGCCCAGCGCACATAGTCCGCCTGCTCGTCGGGGTTTTCACCGTAGGAGTAGAAGATGAACTTGACGCATTTGCTGCCCGCAGCAGCCACCGCTTCAAAGTCGGCCCTCTTCATTCCCGGCACGAGCATCATCGTCCCGGCCTCCACCTTCACACCGGAAGGCCTGTGGCGGTCGTAGCAGGCGCGCGTGAGAAGCGCCAGGGACCGAAAAAGATTCGGGTCCGGATTGTCGATCGGCAAGCCCGGCAAGTGCAATTCACCCGCAGAGACCATGCAAGTGACCCCTCCGTGGAGGTAGTTGCTGATCCAGTTGGTCGCGTTCTGCACAGGGGTGAAATCCCCAAAACTTGGATGAACATGAGAGTCGATGAGCCCCGGAGTCACCAGATTGCCCCGGGCATCGATCACGATGTCCGCCGAAGTCCGACCGGTGCCGATCTCCTTGAACAGGCCGTCCTGGATGTAGAGGGACGCCGCATCGCTCAGAGGCGCCCGGATGTCTCCGGTCACCAGTGTGCCGATATGATGAATGAGAACGGATTTCATGACACTCCTCTCTCTGCAGGCTCAGTCATTCCATTTCTGAACACGCCATGTCTTTTCAATGTCTTCCAGGAGCGTGAGATTCTGCTGATGCCCGCCCAGCCGGATGTAAGTCTCCTTGGCCATGGTATATTCAATGGGGGCCACCACGGCCGGGGCGGGGGTCCATGAGAAGGGCCGCCAGCGCATTCGGCCCACATCCACCATGAAGTTGATGCCCCCGCCCGGAAGAACAAAGGCGCTCACCCCGCCCACGGAGAGCTTCACTTCCTCTGTGTGAACCGCGCGGTTGAGCCTGATGGGATTCCCCGTGACTCCGGCCCTTGCGCTGCCTCCGCACCCGCCCATGTAGATCGCCGAGGTCACCGAAGGTTCCTTGTTCTCAGCGATCAAGTCCCGGACGGCCTCCACGTCTTCAGGAAGAGGGAGAGGATGAAAGTGTTTTTTTTCATCCGCTTCCAGCAACGCCGCCTGCCTTCCCGTGACCTCCAGCACCAGGACCTTCATTCCCGGACGGACTTTCTCGGGGTTGACGATTTCAAACGCCTTGGCCGGATCTTTCACATCGGATCCTCCCCACCCGTCGCCGGGGTATCCGAAGTACCGGCCCGGAGAGCCGTATTTTCCCCGCGGCTTGAGTCCTCTCCACTCGAATCCGAAAACGTGGCCCACGTGGCTTTCAGAGAAGAGCCCGGTGATGTCGAAGTCCAGGATGATGATCTCATCGGCCAGGGTGTAGAGTTTTGGCCCGAACATGCCCATGATGGCTGCGCCGCAGGCAATCTTCATGTCTTCCGATTCCCGGCCGTTGATGATGGGCGGCCGGCCGACCTGGAGCTGGAGCTTCGCGCCGCCTTCCACGCTCAGTTCAACCGGTTCGCCGTTGGCAAGCGCCACGATCAGGCGTGTCGCCTTGAGGCGATGCTTGCTCTTCATCACATGGATCCCGCCGAGGCTGATCATCTTGGATCCGTACTGTTCGGTGGTCACATGGCCCACCGCTGCGCCTCTGTACTTCACGGCGGACGTTTCTTCGCCGATGACGCGATCCGTGTCGATCTTGAGGAGCATGCTCGAATAG
The DNA here is from genome assembly GCA_026388445.1 of Deltaproteobacteria bacterium. Classification (GTDB taxonomy): domain Bacteria; phylum Desulfobacterota; class Syntrophia; order Syntrophales; family UBA2192; genus JAPLJU01. The sequence goes on along the minus strand of JAPLJU010000296.1, from coordinate 1,378 downwards.
GTGAGAGGAGATTCGGTGACCACGGTGACGACATCCACCTCCGCCACCCTCTTCTGGGCTGCCAGCGGAGCGGGTTTGTAATCCGGATACGTTCCCCCGGCGCCGATGGCGGTGATCAGGGGTTGGTTGATGAGGGCGTTGCGGTAAAGCTCTTTCAGATCCTTTTGTGGAGGCAACACCAGAGGCCGAGCAGGGCTGATCCTTCCCTCCACATTCCTGTACCGCTGGCACGCGCCCAGGAGACCCTCAGGAACCTCGCATCCCACGGGGCAATGATCGCAAACCACATCCGTTCCCCGGATTTCTCCAGAAGCAGGCCGAGAAATCGCTTCCACAGGGCAGACGGCGACACACAGCCCACAGTGAACACACGCGCTGCCGAAAACGGGGAAATCCTTTTCCTTTATGGTAATGGCTTCGAGAGGACACTCCTGGCCGCACAAGCCGCATTGGGTGCACTTCTCTTGATCAAGCATCATGGGGTTCACGCCTCAAACCATTCGAATCTTTTCCCAGTCTTTACCGTAGGCGCCCTGAATCTGTTTGGGAAAGGCCTCTTCAATTTTGACGATATAGATCTCGTGAATCACGAAATCCTTGAACAAGTTGACGAGTCCGGGGTTCTCCGTCCAGATCCCGCTGCCTGCACCGCCCTCTGCAAAGCTGGCGATGACCGCCTTGCTGCTGTCTGAGGTCAGGACAAACCGTCTCTCCCGCCGTTCTCTGAATGGATAGTCGGACGGCCGGTGGAAATAGATCGTGCCCCGGTCAAAGGTCGTGTTTCCGTAGCTCACCAGGTGAAGCTTGACTCCCTTCTTGACGGCCTCCGACAAAGACGCGCGAATCGGCCGCAGATCCTGCGGCCAGACCGCAAGGTAAACCTTTTCAGTGCTGTGGTCGATCATGGACTGCGCCTTGCGCATCACATCGGCCCGGCCCGTTGTGTTCCAGGCCACGATATCGTTTTTCTTTGTCCCGTTTCGGATGGTCTTGAGGGAATTCTCCAGCGCATCCAGCGAGGCTCTGAATTCATCCCTGATGCCGGCTAGAAGTTCCTCCGGCGGCCGGGGCACATACCTCACCGGCCGGGTGTTTGCCGCGATGACGAACCCTCTCTCCAGAAGCCGATTCAGCACACTGTAGATCTTGGAGGAAGGAATGCCGGCGCTCTTGCTCAGCTGGTACCCGGTGACGTACTCTTGTTCGAGAAGGGAAATGTAGGCCTTGACTTCCTGAGCGGAAATCCCCATTCGCAGAAACTCATAGATGATGTTGTCCTTGGGGCTCTTCATGGAGAAAGGAGTCTTGAAGGTTAGCTACCAAAGGGAGATAATAAAGTCAACTTTTTTTGAAAAGTGGGTCCCCCCGCCTTTCCGCC
>JAPLJU010000005.1 GCA_026388445.1 Deltaproteobacteria bacterium | reverse complement strand
GCATGTCCTTCGGGATCTCGGGATCCCGACGGCGGATTTTGCCGTCGTCGCCTATGAAGCCGACGTTTCGAGGATCCGCCTCCCCTTTCCCCTCTTTGTCAAGCCCGTGGCCGAAGGGACGGGCAAAGGCATCACCGTGGCATCAAAGGTCCGCTCCAGGCGTGAACTGCGCCCCCTGTGCCGTAAACTGCTCAAACGCTACAACCAGCCCGTGATTGTGGAGAGCTTTCTTTCCGGCCGGGAATTTACCGTCGGGATCATCGGTACGGGAAATGCCGCCTGCGCCGTGGCGGTGCTTGAAATCGGGCTCAGGGCAAAAGCGGAGCGGGGGGTTTATTCGTACGTCAACAAGGAATACTGCGAAGAACTCGTCGATTACTTTTTAGCTGACGATGACGAGGCCATACGGGCCAAGAAGGTGGCCCTTGCCGCGTGGCGGGCACTGGGCTGTCAGGATGCCGGTCGGGTGGATCTCCGATCCGACGGCAGGGGGCAACCGCACTTTCTCGAGGTGAACCCCCTGGCGGGGCTTCACCCCACGCACTCGGACCTCCCCATCCTCTGCAGCCTGGCCGGAATGAGCTATCGCAGGCTTATCCGTGCGATTATGGACTCAGCACTGAAGCGGGCTGCCGCAAATCCGGTACGCAGCTCTGCCCTGAAAAAATGACCGTCTTGTTACACCCTGGAAGGACCCAAGGGTGATTATCGGACCATGAGAATCGTTGTCCTTCACAATGACGTTCCGGACTCCGCACCCCCGGATGAAAAGGACGCCCTGTTGCAGGCCGAAGCGGTCAGCGCTGCCCTGCTCAACTCCGGTCACGAAGCGATCAAGGTGCCCTTCCCTTTGGATATCCGGCGGGTGATAGACGAGCTCCGCCCGCTCCGGCCGGCACTCGTCTTCAACCTCGTCGAATCCATAGAAGGCCAGGGGCGGCTCATCTACCTGGCACCGACGGTTCTTGATTACCTGGCGCTCCCCTACACGGGGTCTCCGACGGAAGCCCTCTTTCTGACCTCCCACAAGCTCGCAGCCAAGAGACGCTTGAAGGAGGCCGGCATGCACACGCCCCCGTGGTATTCGATGCACGATGCTTCGACCGGTGTCTCGATCCCGGAGGGGTCCTTCATCATTAAGTCTGTCTGGGAACATGCCTCCATCGGGCTGGAGGACGACTCTATCATCCGTACCACGGACATCCGGAAACTCCAGCTCGAGCTGGAGAACCAGAAAGGAAAGCTGGGAGGCGAGGCCTTCGCCGAAAAGTATATCGAGGGTCGTGAATTTAATCTCTCCCTTCTCGGGAAAAGAGGAGACGTCGAGGTCCTGCCTCCAGCGGAAATCGTGTTCAAGGATTTCCCTGCGGGAAAACCCAGGATCGTCGGCTACCGCGCTAAATGGGACCACGGGGCCTTCGAGTACCATAACACCCCCCGAAGTTTCAACTTTCCCGAAGGGGACAGGCTGCTTCTCGAGACGCTCAAAGCCATCTCGAGATCCTGCTGGGGGCTTTTCGGTCTTTGGGGATATGCCCGTGTGGACTTCCGGGTGGATCAGGAAGGGATCCCCTGGGTCCTGGAAATCAATGCCAACCCCTGCCTGGCACCGGACAGCGGTTTTGTGGCCGCAGCAGAAAAGCACGGCCTGACTTACACGGAGCTCATCGTCGGCATCGTTGAGGAAGCCCTGTGGCGAAAAAAAAAGAATCTCCCATAGAAAACCGGCGCATGTCGTTCCGGGAATCAGTTTCACCCGGAGACTGCGACGCTGTTTACCGCATCGTGAGCTCTTCCGGCTTTTTCAGCGAAGAAGAGATGGCGATCGCCGTTGAACTCGTTCAGGAGCGCTTGGATAGGGGACTCCTCAGTGGCTATCATTTCCTGCTCGCCGAGACGCAAAAGAAGGTGGCGGGCTACAGCTGCTACGGGCCGATCCCTGCAACGAAGGATCGCTATGACATTTACTGGATCGCCGTCGACGAGGGGTTCCGGAAAACGGGCCTCGGAGAATAGATACTGAACTTGACGGAAGAGAAGATAGCCGGCCTTGGCGGGAAACGGATCTATGTGGACACCTCCTCAAGGCCCCTGTATGAACCGACACGGCTCTTCTACGAGAAATGCGGGTACCGGAAAGAGGCTGTCCTGAAGGATTTCTACGCCGAAGGGGACTCCAAGTTCATCTACAGCAAGGCCTTATGACGCCGCCGGCGCAGGCCCCGGTGAAAAAACAGGGATCTGAAAAATCAAGGGGGTCAGCCTTTAAGGACTGACCCCCTTGATTTTCTGGCGGGGTCGATGGGATTTGAACCCACGCCCTCCGACGTGACAGGCCGGCGTTATAACCAGGCTTAACTACGACCCCGCAAATTGGTAGGCGGAACAGGACTTGAACCTGTGACATCCACGGTGTAAACGTGGCGCTCTCCCAGCTGAGCTATCCGCCCTTTTGAATAAAATCGGGAAAAGTGTGGACTCTTTAACAACTCCGAAGGAGAATTGTCAAGTCGTAAATACGGAACTGCGCCGATCGAAGATCCGGCGAAACGCCCATCAAAACCTGTTTTTCCGCCGGCCCGATGACCGAACCCCCCTAGGCGTGGATCGGAACCGGTTTTTCTCCGGCGACCCTCTCCTGCCGCTCTTCCTGAATCTCGAGGGTCGATTCCCCCAGGAGGGCCAATTTCAGAACTTCATCTACGTTGTCCACAAACTTGATTTCAAGAGCTTTCAGCACATTGCTGGGAATGTCGACCATGTCTTTTTCGTTCTCCCGCGGGATGATGATGGTCTTGATATTGCCACGATGGGCAGCCAGGAGTTTTTCTTTCAGGCCGCCGATGGGCAGGACCCGGCCCCTCAGGGTGATCTCACCCGTCATGGCAAGGTCTCCACGGACCTTTCGTTTCAAAAGCGCCGAGACGATGGATGTGGCGATTGCAATCCCGGCAGAGGGCCCGTCCTTCTGAATGGCGCCTTCGGGAACGTGGACATGGATGTCTCTGTCCTTGTAGGTGCTCCCATTGATGCCGAGCATATCGGTCCTCGACCGGACATAGGTCAGGGCTGCCTGCGCGGATTCCTGCATGACGTCCCCGAGTTTACCGGTCAAGGTCAGTTTCCCGGTTCCGGGCATCGTGGTGGCCTCCACGGTCAGGAGCTCTCCGCCCACCTCGGTCCAGGCCAGTCCGATCGTCAGTCCCACGGAATCTTTCCCTTCGGTTTCACCGAAACGGAACTTCTGGACACCCAGATACTTTCCGGTCGCCTTTGATGTGATTTTGATGATCCCCTTGTGACCGTTCGTCACGATTTCACGAGCCACCTTACGGCAGGTGGAAGCGATTTCCCTCTCGAGGTTCCGGACACCCGCTTCCCGGGTGTAGCGCCGGATGATCTCCAAGATGGATCCATCGCTAAACAGGATATCCTTTGCCGTCAGCCCGTTGGCCTCCAGTTGTTTCGGGACCAGGAACTTCTTCGCGATGATGAGTTTCTCGGGCTCCGTGTATCCGGCAATCCGGATGACCTCCATCCTGTCCTGAAGCGCGGCCGGAATGGTGTGCAGGATGTTGGCTGTCGTGATAAACATCACGTCGGAGAGGTCATAGTCGACTTCCAGGTAGTTGTCGCTGAAGGCCATGTTCTGTTCCGGATCCAGCACTTCCAGGAGCGCCGCAGAGGGGTCGCCCCTGAAGTCGGAGCTCAGCTTGTCGATTTCATCGAGGCAGAAGACCGGATTGTTTGTGCCCGCCTTCTTTAAGAGCTGGACGATTTTACCGGGCATCGCCCCGATGTAGGTCCTGCGATGGCCGCGGATCTCCGCCTCATCCCTCAAGCCCCCCAGGGAAAGTCTCACAAACCGCCTGTCGGTCGCCCTCGCGATGGACTTGGCCACGGAGGTCTTGCCGACACCGGGCGGCCCGACAAGGCAGAGAATCGACGCCTTGTTTTTCTTGACCAGCGACTGGACAGCCAGGTACTCGAGGATCCTCTCCTTGACCTTTTTCAGGCCGTAATGATCCTCTTCCAGAATCTGTTCTGAATCCTTGAGGGTGTGCTTGTTCTCCGTTTTTTCACTCCAGGGCATGTCGAGCAGCCAGTCGACGTAATTCCGAACCACCGTTGCCTCAGCCGACATGGGCGACATCATCTTGAGCTTCTTGATCTCGTGCTTGACCTTCTTGTGCGACTCCTCGGAGAGCTTCTTCTGCTTGAGCCTCTTTTCGAGCTCCTCGACCTCATTGCTCATGTCATCCTTGTCGCCGATCTCCTTCTGAATGGCCCTCATCTGCTCGTTGAGGTAGTAATCCTTCTGGGTCTTCTCCATCTGCTTCTTGACCCTGCGCTTGATGCGCTCTTCCAGCTCGAGAATTTCCGTCTCCGAAAGAATCTGGGAATAGATCTTCTCCAGTCGCTCAGCCACATCAACGATTTCCAGAATGTTCTGTTTCTGCTCAAGCTTGATGTTGAGATGGGAAGCCACGACATCGGAAAGCTTTCCGGGCTGATCGATGCCGGCGATGGAATCCAGCATCTCCGGCTGTATCTTCTTGCTCAGCTTCGCGTAGGCCTTGAAGGCATCGACCACAAGCCGGATCAGAGCCTGCATGTCCGATAGCGTCTTGCTGGAGGATTCCTCCACTTCCGAGACGTTCACCAGAAAGTGGGTATCGTGCGCCAGATAATCGCGAACGAACCCCCGTTTTTTCCCCTCCACCAGGGCTTTCACGGTCCCGTCTGGAAGCCGCAGGAGCTGAATGATCACGCCGATGGTCCCGATGCGGTAAATATCGTCTTCCGTCGGGTCATCCTTCTGGGCGCTTTTCTGCGCGACGAGAAATATCTCGTTTTCCTGCTTCATGGCCGACTCGAGGGCACTGATGGACTTCTCCCGACCCACGAACAGGGGGACGATCATGTACGGGAAGACCACCACATCCCTCAATGGCAGGAGCGGCACCTTATATATTTTATCCGTTATCTTGCTGTCTTTCATAAAATCAAACATGAGTACCTTTCTTCCCTGTTAGGCAGTTTCCGACTTGGACTCGAAAAGGAGTATGGGCTTACCCTTGGATATGACCACATCTTCATTGATGACGCACTCTTTCACATCCGTTCTCGAGGGGATATCGTACATGATATCCAGCATGGTGTTCTCCAAAATGGCGCGCAGACCCCTCGCACCGGATTTGCGCTCCACAGCCAGCCGGGCAATGGCCCTGACCGCACCATCGGTTAATTTCAGCTTGACATTCTCCATTTCGAAAATCTTCTGATACTGTTTGACAATCGAATCCTTGGGCTCCACCAGAACCCGCATGAGACTCTCTTCATCAAGTTCGCCCAGGGTGCTGATGACGGGCAGACGCCCGACGAATTCCGGAATGAGCCCGTATTTCAGGAGATCTTCCGGTTGAATCTCCATCAGAATCTCCCCGATCTTTTTCTCTTTCTTGCTCTTGATATTCGCACCGAACCCCATCAGAGTGGACCCGATCCGCTTCTGGATGATATCCTCCAGACCGACAAAGGCACCTCCGCAGATGAACAGGATGTTGGTCGTGTCCACCTGAATGAACTCCTGCTGAGGATGTTTCCGACCGCCCTTCGGCGGGATATTGGCCAGGGTCCCCTCAATGATTTTCAGGAGGGCCTGCTGAACGCCCTCCCCGGACACATCTCTCGTTATCGACGGGCTGCCTGATTTTCTTGAGATCTTGTCGATCTCATCGATATAAACGATCCCCTTCGATGCCTTCTCGACGTCATAGTCCGCGTTCTGCAAAAGACTGAGGATGATATTTTCCACATCCTCGCCGACATAACCGGCTTCCGTCAGGGAGGTCGCATCGGCGATCGCGAAGGGTACATTCAGGATTTTCGCGAGCGTTCTGGCCAGAAGCGTTTTCCCTGACCCCGTCGGCCCGATCAGGAGAATGTTGCTTTTTTGTAGTTCCATGCCGCCCAGATCGATCTCGGTGAAGAGACGCTTGTAGTGATTGTAGACGGCAACGGACAGGACCTTCTTGGTCCGTTCCTGACCGATGACGTACTGATCGAGAAATTTCTTGATGTCCCTCGGCTCGGGTATTCTCTTCTTGCCCTCTTCGATACCCGCCATCTCCGACTCTTCCTGGATGATGCAGCGGCAAAGCTCGATACACTCATCACAGATATATGCCGACGGGCCGGCGACGAGCTTCTTCACCTCGTTCTGTGTCTTGCCGCAGAATGAGCAGAAGAGGATCCCCTCTCCACCTTCGCCGTCCTTGCTCTTTCTTGCCATGAATGTTCTCCTTTACTTCTTGACCATTTGCCTTTTGGAGATGACCTCGTCAACGATGCCGTAGGTTCGCGCCTGTTCTCCACTCATATAATAATCACGCTCTGTATCTTTTTCAATCTTATCGATCGGCTGTTTTGTATGCAACGCAAGAATGTGATTGAGTTCCTCCCTGAGCCTCAAAATCTCTTTCGCCTGGATCTCCACATCCGTCGCCTGTCCCTCAAACCCTCCAAGGGGCTGATGAATCAGGACCCTTGAATGAGGAAGTGCGTATCTCTTCCCTGCCTCACCCGCTGCGAGGATGAGGGCGCCCATGCTGGCGGCCTGACCCATACAGACGGTGCATACAGGCGGCTTGATGTACTGCATGGTATCATAAATGGCCAGTCCTGCGCTGACAATCCCCCCGGGCGAATTGATATAAAAATAGACGTCCTTGTCGGGGTCTTCCGATTCGAGGTAGAGCATCTGGGCAATGATGAGATTCGCCACATCATCGTTGATCGGGACACCCAAGAATATAATCCGGTCCTTCAGGAGCCTTGAGTAGATGTCAAAGGCCCTTTCCCCCCGTCCATCCTGCTCTATAACCATCGGTATCAGCGGCATAAATTCTCACGCATCCTTTTTTATAATAATATTAGCCCTGCCCTCGATAAAATCAAGGGTTTTTTCCTCTAATAATTTCAACTTGAAAGACTCCAACAAATTTTGTTGTTCGTAAGATTGCCTGATAGATTCATAAGATTGCTTGTATTTATCTCCAATCCCCTTTAATTTTTCTTCAACCTCTTTCTCATCCACCTGAATGGACTCTTTTTCGGCAATTTTCTGTAACAGGAGGGTCGATTTGACAATGCGGACGGCATCGTCCTTTAACCGATCATGCAAATTTACCGCCATATTCGTCGCCTGATCGGGATCCATCCCGCCATATACCATTCGCCTCTGGGCATCCACCATCATATTGAGGATCTGGCGCTCCACATAGGCCGATGGGACCTCAAAGTGATTCATATCCAGAAGTTGATCCATGAGGTTTTTTCTCATGTCGGATTCGGCCTCTGCCCCCCCCTGTTCCTGAATCGACTTTCGGAGGTCCTCCTTCAGAGCCGCCAGAGAATCATACTGCTCAAAATTCTTAATAAAATCCTCATTCAAATCCGGAAGAATCCTGACCTTGATGTCCTTCACCACAACCCGGAAGCTTGCTTCGCTGCCGGCCAGCTCTTTCGTCGGATAGTCCGATGGAAAGGTGATCTTGAATTCTCTGGTTTCCCTTTTTTTCATGCCGACGAGCTGCTCCTCGAACCCGGGAACCAGCTTTTTGGCGCCCACCGTCAGGGCATAGTTATTTTCCGTCAACTCTTTCCGAAGTTCCCCTGCGATCCTTCCCTCGAAATCGACCATCACGAAATCCCCGTCCATGATGCCCCTGTCCTCTTCCAGGTCCTTCAGTGAGCTGTATATGTTCCTGAGTTCCTGGAGTCGCATTTCCACGTCCTCATCGGTAACAGCCACACCCTGCTTCTCAAGCTTTAGGTTCATATAACCCTGGGGATCAATGATCGGCTCCATTTCCACGGTGGCTTCGTAAGTGAAGTTCTTGTTCGTTTCGATTCCCTGCTGATGGATCTCGGGATCCGTCACGGCGATAATACTGTTTTCCTTCAGAGCCTCCACGTACGTGGTATTGACGAGGCTGGTGACCGCCTCCCCTTCAGCCTGATCCTTGAAATAGATCTCTAAAACCCTCCGCGGGGTTTTACCCGGTCTGAATCCCCTGATTCTCGCCTTCTTTCCAACAGACTCGTAGGCGTTATCGAGGGCCTTTTTGACCTCCTCCCAGGGAATCTCAAAAGATAGTTTCTTTCTTACGGGACTGATCTCTTCTATTTTTACTTCAGCAGTTTTCACGGTGATCTTCCTTCTCCTTCGTATATATCCTGAACTGGTGCGAGAGAGGGGAGTCGAACCCCTACCCGCTAAGCGGGCTGGATCCTAAGTCCAGTGCGTCTTCCAGTTCCGCCACTCTCGCCATCGCCAGCCATGGCGCTTATATAGTAACTACCCCCCCGGTTGTCAACATGGATTCTGACGGCTCGCGGAGATAAAAAAACCGCCATTTCGGCGGTTTAGATCAAAATGGTCGGGGCGACTGGATTTGAACCAGCGACCCTCTGAACCCCATTCAGATACGCTACCAGACTGCGCCACGCCCCGACGTCGTGTTTTTACCATTCAATCCATGTACTGTCAAGAGCTATCCATCCGTTTCTACCTGTAAAACCGCCGAAAAAAGGTCATTGACATCTCTCGAGCGACTCGGGCATGAAGGAGCCATACTTTGCGGGGAGGTGTAGCGATGGACCTGCGGGGAAAAGTCGTTCTGGTAACGGGATCGAGTTCGGGCATCGGGCGGGAAACGGCGATGGCGCTATTGTCAATGTGGCAAGTGGGCTCGGCAAAGACGTCTACCCCGATTACAGCCCCTACTGCGGCACGAAGTGTTGCGTGAGGGGTTTCACGAAAGCCATGGCCCGGGAGCTTCCGAATAGAGTCGGGATCTACTTCGCCAACCCAGGACTAACGGCAACCAGAATGACCGGGTACCAGGGAGCGGACCCCGCTTCTGTTGCAGGGATCATTGTGAAGGCAGCGGAAGAAAAGCTGGGCAAGCGCTCGGGCGACGACATTGATATCTGGGAATATCTGGATGAAAGTCCTTGATGTTCTGCGGGGTGTCGGGACGCTTCCCTTTCCTCAGGGCAGATAGTCTCCCCGGTTGAACTTTATCGCTTCCACTGAGGCTGTGACGAGAATCCGGTTGAGAAGATCTCGCGCGCCGTCGCCTTCCGGAAGCGACTCCATCAGGGGAAGGAGAGAGGCTTTTTCGGTTTCCATCCCGACGACGAGCTCATGCATCTCCTTGAGGGTGTAACGGGGATCGTCGATTTTTGACGAGTAATCACCGAGAATGTCCAGCAGTCGCTCCGCGCGGCCGATCGCCTCCATCCTGTTGGCAATCCCGGCGGGCTGAACCCCTGAAATCTGCGGGTAATTTATTTCTTTTACGGGGGATGCGGGGGCATCACCTTTTGTTCTTCCGGCCCCATCAACGGCTTTCTTGAGGAATTCCCCGAACTTGCCCTCTCCCGGAGATTCCGTTTTCTTCTGTTTTTCCGTCGTTATCTCCCCTGCCGCGGGAGGACCGGTCCTTGATATTTTCATCGTTTTTTCCCTTTATGATGCTGCGTTTATCCTTATTATCGGACGGAGCCGCCTTCGAGTTTAGTCGTCCTGTTTATCAGGAACGCTTCCCATGTAACTCCCCTGAATTAATTTTTCAGCCTCTTTCCTGGATTCCTTGCAAGCTTTGCACCAGGGAGTGTAGCCACACTGTCCCTTGCAGTTATCGAAATCGTCAGGGAGATCAGGCTTTTGCTGCTTGTCAGGTTCTTCCTTCACAGGGCACGGACTCCGCGTGGGGGTATCCACCGCTATAAAACTAAATCGGCACGGGTTTCGGTTTTTTCAAGAGACCTTATGTTTTTACCGTTATTGACAGAAGTGGCTGACCTGCCTCGAGCGGGTCAGCCACATGCTTTTTCCCTCATATCGCCTGTCCCGGGCCCCTCCCCCGGATGGGCGTCGGCTTATGACTGGATATCCCGGTGGTAGCTCTGGAGAGATCTGGCCCGTCCGTGGCCATGCTTCAATGCGCTGATACCTCTGGCGGCGGCCACGGAGGCGGCAATGGTCGTGATGTAGGGGACCTTGTATCGAATGGCGGCTTTCCTGATGTAGGAGTCATCATACTTGCTGAGCTTTCCGCTCGGCGTGTTGACGATCAGATGGATCTCCTTGTTCTTGATCCCGTCGACGATGTTCGGTCGGCCCTCATGCATTTTGAGAATGGGCTCGACCTCAATCCCCTGCTCCGACAGAAACCGGTGCGTCCCTTCCGTCGCCTTGATCCTGAAACCGAGGTTTTTGAAATGCCGGGCGACTTCCAGAACCGGTTGCTTGTCACGCCCCGAAACGGTAATGAGGACGGTGCCCTTGTCGGGAAGGACCATGGATGCCGCTTCCTCGGCCTTGTAGAAAGCAAGTCCGAAAGTGTCCGCCAGTCCCAACACCTCGCCGGTTGATCTCATTTCGGGACCGAGGAGGGGATCGACTTCGGGGAACATGTTAAAGGGGAACACGGCCTCCTTGACACCGAAATGCCGGACCGACACAGGCTTGAGGTTCAGGTCCTTGAGCTTTTTCCCGAGCATGATCTGGGTGGCAATGCGGGCCATGGAAACATTGCAAACCTTCGAGACGAGGGGTACCGTTCTGGAGGCCCGCGGGTTGGCTTCGAGAACATAGACCACGTCGTTCGCGATGGCGTACTGCATGTTCATGAGACCGACCACGCCAAACTCCCTCGCGATCTTTTTGGTGTATTCGCAGATGGTGTCTACGTGTCTCGCCGGGATGCTGATCGGCGGGATCACGCAGGCGGAATCTCCGGAGTGGATGCCCGCCAGTTCGATGTGTTCCATGACGGCGGGGATGAAGGCATCCTCCCCGTCGGAGATGGCGTCCGACTCGGCCTCGATGGCATTATCCAGGAACCGGTCTATGAGGATGGGCCGCTCCGGCGTCACGCCGACCGCCGCGGCCACGTAGTGCCTGAGCATTTCCTCGTCATGAACCACCTCCATGCCCCTGCCCCCCAGAACATAGGATGGGCGGACCATCAGAGGGTAGCCGATCTTCTTCGCGATTTGAAGGGCCTCATCGAGAGTGCTGGCCATGCCCGACTCCGGCATGGGGATGCCGAGTCGCTCCATCATCTGCCGGAATCGGTCGCGATCCTCGGCCAAGTCAATGGTCTCAACGGAGGTCCCGAGGATCCTAACACCCGCGTCGGCCAGCTCACCCGCGATATTCAGGGGCGTCTGGCCGCCAAACTGGACGATGACACCTTCGGGCTTCTCTTTCTCATAGATACTGAGGACGTCTTCCACCGTCAGGGGCTCAAAATAGAGTTTGTCAGAGGTGTCGTAATCCGTGGAGACGGTCTCGGGGTTACAGTTGACCATGATGGACTCCAAGCCCTCATCGCGAATCGCAAAGGCGGCGTGGACGCAGCAGTAGTCAAACTCGATCCCCTGCCCGATGCGGTTTGGACCACCGCCCAGGACCATGATTTTTCGGCGATCACTCGTCTTCACTCGGTCGGGGGCATTGTAGGTGGAGTAGTAATAGGCGGCGTTTTCAACGCCGCTGACCGGTACGGCATCCCAGGCTTGGACGACGCCGAGCTTCTTTCGTCGCTCCCGGATGTCCTTCTCCGGCACGGCCAGGATCTGAGAAAGGTACCGGTCGGAGAACCCTTCTTTCTTTGCCTGGATCAGGAGCTGATCCGGCACGGCCTTGCCCTTATATTTCAGTATCTTCTCTTCCAGTTCCACGAGTTCCTTCATCTGTTCGATGAACCAGGGCTTGATGTACGTCTTGCGGTAAAGGTCCTCGACGTCCGCGCCTTTCCGCAAGGCCTCGTACATGACGAACTGCCTCTCACTCGTCGGCTCCGCGAGGAGATCCATGAGGTCCTCGAGGCTCTTCGAATAAAAGTCCTTCGCAAAGCCAAGCCCGTATCGGCCCTTCTCCAGTGACCGGATGGACTTCTGCAGAGCCTCTTTGTAGGTCTTGCCGATGCTCATGACCTCGCCGACCGCTCTCATCTGGGTGCCCAGCTTGTCCTCGGCACCGGGGAATTTCTCAAAATCCCAGCGGGCAAACTTGACGACCACATAATCCCCCGAGGGGGTGTATTTATCGAGGGTTCCCTCCCGCCAGTAGGGAATCTCATCCAGCGTGAGCCCCGCCGCTAGCATGGAGGAAATGAGGGCGATGGGGAAGCCCGTGGCTTTCGAAGCCAGGGCTGAGGAACGGGAAGTTCTCGGATTGATCTCAATGACGACGACACGGCCCGTCTTGGGGTCGTGGGCGAACTGGATATTGGTCCCGCCGATGACCTGGATGGCCTCTACAATATCGTAAGAATATTTCTGAAGTCTTTCCTGAAGCCTGGGGGCAATGGTCAGCATGGGGGCCGTGCAGTACGAATCCCCGGTGTGGACGCCCATGGCATCGACGTTCTCGATAAAGCAAACAGTGATCATCTGGTTCTTGGCATCCCGGACGACCTCGAGTTCCAGCTCCTCCCAGCCCCAGACGGATTCCTCGATGAGGATTTGACCCACGAGGCTTGCTGAAAGTCCACGGGCTGCCACGATTCGAAGCTCCTCCGGATTGTAGACGTGGCCTCCGCCGGTTCCGCCGAGCGTATAGGCAGGCCGGACCACGACAGGATAGCCGAGTTCGCTTGCGATTTTCTCCGCCTCCTCAACGCTGAAGGCCGGATTGCTCCTCGGCATGTCGATGCCGAGACGCTTCATGGTCTCTTTGAAGGCGATCCGGTCCTCTCCTCGCTCGATGGCGTCCACATTGACACCGATCATCTTGACGCCATAGCGCTCGAGGACACCCTCCCGCGCGAGTTCCGAGGCGAGATTGAGGCCCGTCTGTCCGCCGAGGTTCGGCAAAAGTGCATCAGGTCTCTCATTTTCAATAATCTCGATCAGGCTTGGGAGGTTGAGCGGCTCAATGTAGGTGACGTCGGCCATTCCCGGGTCCGTCATGATCGTGGCCGGGTTGGAATTGACGAGGATAATTTTATAACCGAGTTTCCTCAGCGCCTTGCAGGCTTGAGTACCCGAGTAGTCAAATTCGCAGGCCTGGCCGATGACGATGGGCCCCGAACCGATGATCATAACTTTCCTAATATCCTCACGCCTTGGCATAAACGAATCCTTTTTGATTTCTTTATGAAAAAAAGGTTTTTACGGACAATTTCGCGCGTCAAAGCTGCTGGAATATAAGGGAGCGCGATGGCATTGTCAAGGCGAATTGTCTTCGATTTATCCTCTTCAGAACGGCTCTCCTTGCACCTTCGCTCTGATAAAATTTTTTTAAAATTATTTAACGCAAAAGCATCATCATTCCTTTCAATATCAGTGGGTTGAATGTACAACATGAGGTATTGGATGAGTCTTGATGAACCGTGTTAGATTTTTTGGAAACGGTGCCGAAAGAAAGTGTCTTTACGAAAGTGTCTGGTGAATGGTATGGAATGCCGAGGCTTCTTTCACTCGACAGTGAAATACCTCCGGAGGGCCACGAACTTCCTATCCTTGATTCCCTTGATGCTCTTGAGCTCCGAGACTTTCTTGAATCTGCCTGCCTCCTGCCGGTATTCGATAATCCGCGTTGCTGTCTTCTCCCCGATGCCCGGCACGAGCTCCAGATCGACCGCAGTCGCCGAGTTTAGATCCATGGGAATACCCAGTGTAAATCGTTTCGCGCCGCTCATCCTGTCGACGGTCACGGAGCAAACATCCGCGTGATCGGCGCTCCGGATGTTGACCACCGATGCGTTCTTCAGTCGCCCATTCAAATTCGCACCGCCCGGCGCTGGTTCCTTTCCGAGCCCGGCCATCACCATGAAATCCGAAACGCTCGACCCTTCCGGAATGAAATAGATGCCCCGGTGCTCCGTCTGGCCTGCGAGCTCCACGACCAACGAGCCACTTTTCCCATCACTGTACGGCAGACGTCCATCC
>JAPLJU010000261.1 GCA_026388445.1 Deltaproteobacteria bacterium | reverse complement strand
GCGGTTTAAAAAAAAGCCGCGCCGAATTCCAGGAGGTTGCGCCGGACGGTGTCAAGGTATCCATCCGAAAGATCGACACCCCCGGAGATCCCCTTCCCCCTGCCGAAGGCGAAACGGACTACCAGGAATCTTCGAATGTCTTCCTCGAGGAGGAGATGGTCAACCTCATCGTCACGCGTTACACCTTCAGTGCCAACCTCAAGACCATCCAGGCCGAGGAGGAGATGCAAAAAAGCCTCCTTGACATCAGGGTCTGAAAACCAGGTTCCGCCTTTTTCGGTATCAACCAAGCGGTCGATCATATCTGCTCCGGCGGAATTCCTGACGGATCATACCCGGCCACACAGGGGATGCCGGCCTTCCGGAGTCTTTTCTCCACATTCCCGTAAAGAACAAGCTCCTCGATCTCCATCTCGTCGACACCGGCGTCCGCCAGTCTCTCTTGAAGGCTTCGAATATTTTCGGGCGGCGAGAAACTCACCATGACGGCGGGATAAGCCCGGGCGCCCGCCCCGAGGAGGTTCTCCAGGGCCTTCAGCTGCAGAAGAAATGCCCGGGGATCCGCTCCCGTTAACCGCGAAAACTCCTCCTCGTTTGTCCCCTTGAGGCTCACCCTCACGCAGAGGAAGGGAAATCGCGACAGGTCTCTCGCGTAGGATAAGTCGTCCCCAATGAGGATCCCGTTTGTCTCGAGAATAAACTCGTAACCGGGCGGAATTTGTTCGAGCACCCGAATAAGGTGATCTCTCGCGAGGGTGGGCTCGTTCCCGCTGATGCGAAGACGCCTGAAGCCCTTTCTGTGGGCGATGCCTACAAGCTTCCCGGCAACCTCGGCGGGTGAGTAGAACTGTCCCGAAGCTTCCGGTGAGACAACCTCATCCCAGGCCCAGCAGAAGAGACAAAGAAGACAGCAGCCGACACAGTCCGCCGTTGCGATACCGCCGTAGAACCTCGCAGCCCTGAAACGGTAGTATTTGCGCGAATCACCCCGGCTGACGACCCGCGATGTTTCTTCAGCTTTCTTGACGGGATCATACATGGCTGCGACCGCTCCAGGAATTTTCCCTCCTGCCGCGGGGGAGAGTTGTTTATGTCCGGAGGCTTTTGTGATATATACCATCCCCGGATATGATCCCATGACGGGCCCCGGGGGGACGGTCATGATTGATATGTCATATAACACGCTGAGGGATATAGGAGTATTTTAAGTTCACCGGGCCTTCTATACGCCCGCCGGCTTTTTTCATTTTTTTCTTGACCTGACGATCCCCGCCCCATGCGGCACGTGCCCTGCCGGACACTCACCGGGAACGTCCAATCCGAGGAGAGGGATGATCCTGTCAGATCGCCGTTCATTTGCTCATACGAAGGGAATGCGGCTTCTCACGGTCGCATTGCTTACCTTGCTGCCTTGCCTGGTCGCCTTTCTGCCCGCCATCAAGGGCCGCGGCCCCCATCCAGACCGTATCAAGATGCCCCCGGGATTCGAAATGAAGCTCTACGCGCAGAATGTCCAGAATGCCCGGTCGATGGCCATGAGTCCCGGCGGGGTCCTCTTCGTGGGCACCCACGAGGCCGGCAGGGTCTATGCCATCGTCGATCGGAACGGGGATCATGTGGCGGACGAGGTCCTCACCATCGCGAATGGGCTCAACATGCCCAACGGTGTCGCGTTCCGGGACGGCTCCCTCTACGTAGCGGAGGTCAACAGGATCCTCCGCTACGACGGCATCGAGACCCGTCTCCGCAAACCGCCGAATCCCGTTGTGGTCAGCAGCCAGTTTCCGAGCGATAAACACCACGGCTGGAAATACATGGCTTTTGGCCCCGACGGCATGCTTTACATTCCCGTGGGGGCACCCTGCAACGTCTGCGAGCGAACCGACAGGCCCTACGCAACGATCATGCGGATGCGACCCGACGGCACGGGCCTGGAAGTTTTTGCCTCGGGCGTTCGAAACACGGTCGGCTTCGACTGGCACCCCGGGACGGGAGATCTCTGGTTCACGGACAACGGCCGGGACTGGATGGGTGCACGCTCGTGTGGTTGAGCGTAGACCGGGCGGTGAAGTACGTGGTCTTCGCCGAGGGCTGGCTGGAGGGTTTCATGGCCTGGGGCCGTCCTGTTGACCTTCTCGTGATGCCCGACGGTTCCATGCTCGTCTCGGACGACCGCGCGAACGCCATCTACCGGATCACCTACCGGCAACCCCCATCTCTTTCAGAGTGAAGCGTATTTCTAAATTCTATTTCAGGAGGTTTTTATGAAGTTCAAGACGCTCGACGATGTTCTCAAGTTCGCCATCGGGAAGGAGACAAAATCAAACAAGCTTTATCTGATGTTCCAGAAAAAGGTCAAAGACCCGGCCGCCAAAAAACTTCTTAGCGAGATGGCGGATCAGGAAGCGGGGCACCGGAAACTTCTGGAGGAAGCCCTTAAGACCCACCGGATGCACGCGATCGGCGGAAAGTGCGAAGTGGCGGACATGAAGTTGACCGATTACATGGTCGAGCGGGAGCTGAAACCGGACAGCGACCCTCAGGATGTGATGATGTTCGCGATGCAGATGGAGAAGCTCTCCTACGATTTCTACCAGGAACTCCTGAAGAACTACGAGGGGACGAAGCTCGCCGGCGCCTTCGCGAAGTTGACCGACGAGGAAAGATGCCACAAGGAAACCTTGGAGAAGGAATACGAAGAGCACTTCATGCAGTGGATGTAGGATCGGGAGAGCCGGCGCAGGAAAAAAATGCCGGCCTCTTCAAACCGAAGGGCCGGACCATGGGTGACCATTTTCCGTTTTTTTCGCACCTACTCCATGAGGGCATACAGCCAGGCGCCCAAAACGGAAAAGCTGATCAGGACCACAAAGACGTATTCGATCATCTCCCCAACCTCCGAGCAAAGGGCAACCGGGATACCGACGTCGTTGCCGACGCGTGTATCCCAGTGAGCCCCATGAGTCTCTGATCTACACTCCCGCCTAATAGTATAACCGTTCGCCCGATAACGGGGTTTCGGTTTATCTTGATGTGCTGAAGTTAGCCGAGGGACCCATGTTTTTTGCCATCTTTAATATCGGATTCCAACCGCTCAGACTTTAGTGCGAAAATTGTGCCATACAATCCGGGAGTGGAACCATCACTTCAAGACTCAATTCCCCAATGTTAATGGAGGGTTGCGTTTTCATACCCGCTGAAGAGAGAAAAAGGTTCTACAGGAAATATATCCCTTAACCGATAGATCCCCGTCGATGCTTGACCCTGCGTATCCCTTCGGGCTTCTTTCCGTCGTATTTTTGACAGCGTCGCCGTGGCAACACAGGACAGAAAATGCAAGAGATATGCAAAGGGAAAAGCGGCCTCAAAAAAAGATCGGCGGAAGGAGAAAGCGGAAAACGGCATCAGACGGAAGGAAGTCAAAAATAGTGTTGTGCAACGCGTCGGTAAAATGATAAAAAGGGCGCAAAATCCAACCAAGGAGAGTGTCATGAAAAGATTCAGGAAACCATTGCTGGCCATTGTCGTAACCGTTTATATGACCATCTTCATGACTTCCCCGGCCTTAGCGGGAATGGTGTCCTCCCTCACATCTTCACCGGAGATGGCGACCACGATGAGGGGCGAGGAGATCGGCAAGGTTCAA
Source organism: Deltaproteobacteria bacterium (assembly GCA_026388445.1). Lineage (GTDB taxonomy): Bacteria > Desulfobacterota > Syntrophia > Syntrophales > UBA2192 > JAPLJU01. The sequence goes on along the minus strand of JAPLJU010000261.1, from coordinate 3,755 downwards.
CGGGCCCTTGAAAATGAGATCCTGATCGAGAAATTCAAGGCCTACGGACTCAACCCCGGAGAAATCAGCGACAGACTCCGGAGCATGTCGGACGAACAGATCCACCTGCTGGCCCAGGCATCGGATCAACTGCTCGTCGGCGGTGATGGACTCGGCGTCGTGATCGCCATCCTGGTCATCATCCTCCTGGTCATTCTGATCCTCAAGCTCTACGACAAGCAGATCGTCGTCAAGTAGCCGACATTGAAGTCCCTTTTTCTCTCCATACTCATTGCCGCAACAGCATCGACGCACGTCATTGAGGGTGTACCCTTTGTGAAGCAGGACTCACAGTACTGTGGTCCTGCTTCGCTTTCTTCCATCCTCAGCTATTACGGTGATCCCGTCGACCAGCAAACCATCGGCAAGGACACGTACTGCGAAAAACTCAAAGGGGCCCTGATCACCGATCTGGAGAACTTCGCCCGCGCCCGGGGTTTCAGGACCCGGTCGGGCAGCGGCACGCTGGAGGACATCCAATCGGCCGTTTCCGGGGGGACACCCGTCATCGTGCTGGTCGATCAGGGTTTCTGGGTGGTCTCTCAACCCCACTATCTGGTGGTCTTCGGCTATGACGATACGGGTTTCACGGCCCACGACGGATACCAGGCTTCTCAACGATATCCCTACCCGGAATTCCGGAAGATATGGACGAAGGCAGGATCAACATACCTTCTGATCTACCGCTGACGGTAGCCCTTGTTCTGCTCCTCTGTCTAATCTGCGCCTGCGCGATGCCCCAGATCATCATCCTAGAGGACACGCTGACGGCGGAGGAGCACAACGACCTCGGGGTGATTTACGAGAAGAAGGGTCTCGCCGACTTGGCGGAGAAGGAGTACCTGAAGGCCTCCGGAAAGCGCGAGGAATGGATGGTCCCCTATTTCAATCTGGGGAATCTCTGCTACAAACGCGGTGATTACAGCCGGTCCGAGGGGTTTTTCCGTGAGGCCCTCGAGCGGGCGCCGCGGAATCCCGATGTCATGAACAACCTCGCCAACGCCCTTCTCATGCAGGGGCGTCTCGACGAAGCAAGCAAAATCATCGAAGATACCCTGGCGATCGATCGCAAAGAAGAGTACCTGGACACCTACCGTAAGATTCTCGAGAAAGAATCTCGAAAGTTTTGAGTTTTGAGTTTTGAAATTTGAGTTAAAATAAATTCAGATCCTTTATAACTCAGCATCCAGCACTTAAAACCGGGGGATGGGCCATGGCCTTCTAGACGAAGATTTCCATGACGGCCTCGGCCATCAGTCTGTAACCCATTACCGTCGGGTGGACGCCGTCAAACTGTACAAGGTCTCCCAGATCGACCCCTTCCTTGACTCGCCGCTTCCAGTGCTCGTGGACCCTCGCGATCGAAAGTTTGTAGGTCCGGGCCAGATCCTCGAGACGGCCGTAAAATGACTTTTCGATCACCTCGTTCCACTCGTTCTCGCCGATATAGGATGAGGTCACGAGGACAATCTCGGCCTTCGTGTTTCCCAGGATCTCGCTGATGGCGGTCTCAATGTTCAGACGATAATCATCGGGCGTGTAGCCCACAAAGGCATCGTTCAGGGCAAACTGGACGAGCACACAATCCGGGTTGTAAAAAAAAACATCGGGGTCAAGGCGATGAAGGCCACCCTCAGCCGTGTCGCCGGGGATGCCTTTGTTGATGAGCCTGAAACCGTTTTTCGGATATTTCTCTGTGAGCATTTCCTTCAGGAAATCGAGGTAGCCCTTTCTCACCATCCATCCGTAGGTGAGGGAATCCCCGATGGCCACGATGGTCGCCGACTCGACCGTCCGGAGCTTTTCGATGGTCTTGACGGGTTTCGTCATGTACTTCTCCGCGCACCCTTTCACACTGAATCGCTGCTGCTCGCCGCGCGATACCATACAACATCACTTTCATTATTTCCACCCTCTTCAACGGCATCGTCTCTCCAAGACTCCAACGGAATATAAAAAATAGGGCCCCCTTATTTCAAGGCCCCATCATTCAGGTCCGGAACGACCTTCTCGCATCGTTGATCAGATGCCTGGCTATAGACCCTGGAGACCGGAGTAAAAAAACGGCGATCTTCGAAAACCCGTCATCGCCTCAACGCGGCAAAAGTCCCTGTGAGACGTCGGGGATATCGGACAGTCCCTGCCTTGACGATACAGTTGCAGTTCCCCCTAGTTTGGAGCCGCCCCAAGGGGTGTGTCCTGGAATTTGAGAGCGATGCAGTCTTTCCTCCACAGGCAGGAAAGTTCGCGGCAATACTCGACCCGTTCTGTCCCGTAACATTCGGGGTTGTTCTCTTTACGCTGTATGGTCCTGATGAGATCCGTTTTTCTCATGCCAAAAGAATTGATCCCTTTGGCTTTTGCCATTTTTTGAATGTCCTGAAATTTCATGGCAACATTTCCTTTTTTCTGAAATTATGTTCCCGTCCATAAACGTTTGAGTCCCCCCCCGGAGGCAGGTCGAGATCTGTCAAGAAATCCGTTGGTTGTCCGGCTTGAAGTCGACGGGCGTCTTAGCGGGATAGAAAAAACTGATTTCACACCCTGGCTGCATCCATGAGCTATTCTGCGATGTCGACTTTGAAATACCGGTTGAGGGCCTCCTTGATGGCTGTCTCGCAGTCCTTACTATTTGCCGAGGTGCCGGAACCCTTTCTGAAGTACCGCATGTTGGCGCGAAGAATGGCTGATTCCTGTTGCGGGATATCCCCGAACCGATCAGGTCGATTCTCTATGGTCTTTCTGGACACACTGATTTTTAACATCGGTCTTCTTCTGAAACTCCCCCGCAAAAATTTGATCAACCTGAATCTTTCATTTGCGTCTTTTTAAAGCAGTATGACAGAAAGGCAGGGTGAATGACAATACTTGATAAATACTGGAAAGATAGCAGGTAAAAACTGATATTATGAGAGGCTCAGAAGGAAAGACCTGAGGTTAGCTTTTTTATTTTTCAAGCCAAGTTTGCTCCTGATGTTGTCCCGATGAAACTCCACGGCACGACTGGAAATGTTCAGAACTTCCGATATTTCCTTCGTCGTTCTCCCCTCGCGGATCAGGGTCGCGATCTGGATCTCCCGGGGTGTGAGATTCAGGTACTTGGAGGTCATCTTGCGGAGAAAAGGGGAAAGGATATCGTTCAGGTTGGACTCGATGATATTCGTGTAGGCCAGCTGGTCGCCCTTGAGGGGTGTCCTCTTGAGCTTTTCCAGGTAGGGGAGGACGAGCTCTTTGACATTGGAGAGGATTCTTTCTTCCAGTTCTTCCTTGTCATCCTCGCGGTGCTTGAGAAGCACCTTGAGGGCCGTGTTCAACTCTTCAAGGTTCCGGGACTTGATCTCCAGCTCCTGTTCCCGCTCCTGCAGTTCCTTCTCCGCTTTTTTTCGTTCGCTGATGTCCAGAAGAGAGGCTACACTCATCCGTGTCCTGGGAATCATGGCAATCGTCATAAATACATCCCGGACCTGGCCGACTTTATCCCTGAAGCGAAACTCGTAATTCCTCGGTGCGGCAGCCTCGTCCACGCGGCGGAGATGATGGTATTCGATCATTCGCTGGAGCATGCCCTCGCCGTCGGCAATGAGCTCCGTCCATTTCATCTTCTTCTCCACCTCGGCTTTCGTGTAACCGCTCTGCCGCTCGAACTCCGTGTTCACCATGAATACCGTCATGTTTTCCTCGACGATCATGGTCGCCGCCGCGGTGGTCTCGAAGAT
>JAPLJU010000071.1 GCA_026388445.1 Deltaproteobacteria bacterium | reverse complement strand
GACAGCCGCTTGTACGTGACGAGCCTCCGGTTCATGTCGGTGATGTACTCGTCGGGGATGAAGGCTGGGAGGCCCAGGTTGATCTCAGGGCGGATCTCCTCCTCTTTCGGCGGTTCTCCCTTCAGATTCCGGACGGCCTTTTCCATGAGGCTGATGTACATTTCGTAACCCACGGCGGAGATGTGTCCCGATTGGGACACGCCCACGAGGTTTCCCGCGCCGCGGATCTCCAGGTCGTAGGAGGCGATCTGGAAGCCCGATCCGGGATCGGTGAATTCCTTGATGACCTGGAGCCTCTTCTGGGCGTCCTTTGGAAGCAGGGCCCCTTTCGGGATGAGCAGGAATGCCCGGGCCTCTTCCGTCGATCGTCCCACCCGGCCCCTGAGCTGGTAGAGCTGCGAAAGCCCGAAGCGGTCCGCGCGGTTGATGATGATGGTGTTTGCCGTGGGGATGTCGAGGCCTGAGGCAATGATGGTGGTGCTCACGAGAACGTCGTAATCCCGCCGCAGGAATTTGACCATGACATCCTCGAGCTCCCGGGCCTTCATCTGCCCGTGGGCGACGGCGACCCTGTATTCGGGGACGAGCTTCCGGATCATGCCGGCCACGCGGTCGATGGAGTGGACACGGTCATGGAGGAAGAAGACCTGGCCGCCCCGGCGGACCTCCTCGCGGATGGCGTCGATGATGACCCCTTCGTCGAATTCGAGCACATAGGTCTTGATGGACAGCCTTCCCTCGGGAGGCGTGTTGATGATGGAGAGGTCCCGGATGCCCACGAGCGACAGCTGGAGCGTCCTCGGGATGGGGGTGGCCGTGAGGGTGAGTACGTCCACGAGCGTGCGGAGCTTCTTGAGCTTCTCCTTGTGGGAGACGCCGAAGCGCTGTTCCTCGTCGATGATCACGAGTCCCAGGTCCTTGAAGGCCACGTCCTTCTGAAGGAGCCGGTGCGTGCCGATGACGATGTCCACGCTTCCCTTCGCGATGTCCTCGACGATCCGCTTCTGCTGTTCCCGCGTCCTGAAGCGGCTCAGGACCTCCATGCGTACGGGGTGCCGGGCCAGTCTTTTGGAGAAGGTCTGGTAGTGCTGTTCCGCGAGTATCGTCGTGGGGACAAGCATCGCCACCTGCTTTCCTTCCATGGCGGTTCGGAAGGCGGCCCGGATGGCCACCTCCGTCTTACCGAATCCCGCATCACCGCAGAGGAGCCGGTCCATGGGTTTCGGGGAACCCATGTCGAAATGGACATCCTCGATGGCCTTGGCCTGGTCCGGGGTTTCCTCGTAGTCGAAGGCCGATGCGAATTCCTCGTAGTAACGGTCGAGCGGCTCGTAGGCGTGGCCTTCCAAAACCCCGCGTGCTGCGTAAAGGGAGACAAGCTCCTCGGCGATTTCGTTGACAGCCTTCTTCACACGTTTCTTCGCGGTTTCCCAGGACGTCCCGCCCAGCCGATCGATCTTCGGGACGTGGCCGTCGGGACCGATGTAACGCTGGATCATGTCGAGGCGGTGTACGGGGATATAGAGGCGGTCGCCCTCCTGGTACTCGAGAAGGAGGAAGTCGTTTTCGATATTTCCGACGGCCAGCCGCTTGAGCCCCTGGTACATGCCGATGCCGTGATCCGTGTGGACGACGAAGTCGCCCTCTTTGAGCTCGCCGAAGGATCGGAGAAAATAGCCCTCCCGCGCCGGCCTGGGTCTTCGCTGTTTCGTCTTTTTCCCGAAGATCTCCTCCTCGCTGAAGATGACGAGCTTCAACCCCGGAAAGGAGAATCCCTGGCCGACCCGGCCTTCTCTCAGGACGAGCGCGCCTCGCCCGCCATACCTCGAGAGGTCATCGATGAAGGAACCGCTGCCCGGCACGAGGGGCAGCCCGTAGGCCTCCAAAAGGTGGCTCATCCGGTGGACGTCCTCCTCGCCGGCGCACAGGAACGCGACGAGATTTCCCTCGCCGACCCAGCCGCGGATTTTTTCGGCCGTCGGAGCGAGGATACTCTCCTCTTTGCTCAACGGTGCGGCCCTGTCCTGCCGGATCCCGATATCCGTCTCCGTCCGGAACCGGACGGCCGTCCCCTGGGGGGAGGCCGTGTCGAGCTCTAGTCCCTCGATGCAGATGCGCTGGCAAACGCCGCTCGTGAAGAGACCGTCCGTCTCCACATGGAAGGTTTTTTTATCAAGGTAATACTTCTCCTCGTCCTTCGCGCGCTCGATGAAGCGGTCCACCTCTTCTTCGAGCTTTTCCGCCGCACGCCTGAGCGAAAGGGTGTCGTCGTAGACGACGATGCACGAGGACCCGAGGTATCCGGATACGGGCTCGAGGCCTCGCGATCCCTCATCGTCCGTGTAATATAAAGGAAGAAGCTGGGGGTTTGCCGGGTAGTCGAGGTCCTCCGAGACCATCTCCGCAAGGTAATCCCGGACCGCGCGGGGAAGGTCGAGTTCGTTCGCCCGGTTTCTCAGGTTCCGGAGTGCGCGTGCCCGGGCATCGGCCGTGAGGATGAGTTCCCTCGCCGGGGAAAGTGTGAATTCGTCGATCTCCCGGCCCGATCGCTGGGATTCCGCATCGAACTCGCGGATCGACTCGATGTCGTCGCCGGTGAAGAGCATCCTGTAGGGTCTTAAGGCGCCGGGCGGGTATACATCGATGACGTTGCCCCGGATGCTGAACTCCCCCTCGGCTTCCACGAGAGGGATGCGCCTGTAGCCGCCGGAAACGAGCTTTTCGGCGATGCGGTCTCGCTCCAGCGTGTCGCCAAGGGAGATCTTCTCCACAAAGGATGAAAAGATGTCCTTCGGGACGACCTTCTGGAGTAGCGCGGCCAGGGGCGCCACGATAATGGCGGGCTCTCCGGCCGACAGCCTGTTGAGGGCCTCCGCACGGCGGAGCTCCACCTCCCTTCGTTGTGCCAGGACGTCGGCGGCGAGGAAGTCCCAGGCGGGGAAGAGTGTCGTCCCGTTTCCGCAGAAGAAGGCGATGTCGCGGCAGAGGTCAGCCGCCTCCTCGGGGGTTGGAGAAACGACGAGCAGGGTCCTTTCGAGAACCTTCGAGAGGATGCAGAGGAGGAGGGATCTTGCAGAGCCCCGGAGACCGCTGAGCTTTATGTGATCCTCGCCCTTTCGAATCCGGTCGAGGACCTCGCGGAATGCCGGGTCCGTGAGGATATGTTCAAGCTCTTTTTCGTTATTCACCGGATGTAAAAAACATCTCCTTGTCCGAAAATCATGAAATCTCGAGCATGCGGTCCAGGGCCTTCTTTGCGGGCGCGGCAATCGCCGCGGGCACCGTGATGATGTGCTTCATCTCCTCAAGCGCGTCGCGGACATCCTCGAGGGTGATGGATCGCATGGTTTCACAGAAAAGCCTCTCCGAGGCGAGGATGAATGTCTTATTCGGGTTCTGCATCCGGAGCTGGTACATCACACCCCTTTCCGTCCCGATGATGATCTCCTTCGCGTCGGTCTCGCGGGCATAGCGGATGATCCCCGTGGTGCTGCCGATGAAGTCGGCAAGCGCCAGCACCTCCTCCGTGCACTCCGGGTGGGCGGCGAACTTCGCGCCGGGATGATGTGCCTTCACCGCCTTCACCTCGTCCGGCGTGACGTAGTGGTGGACGGGGCAGAAACCCCTCCAGGGGATGATTTCTTTGTCGGTGAAACGGGCCGTGTAGCGGGCGAGGTTCCCGTCGGGGACCATGAGGATCCGATTCCTGTCCTTGATGGAGTTGACCACCCGGACGGCATTCGCAGAGGTGCAGATGATGTCGCTTTTCGCCTTCACGGCCGCCGAGGAGTTGATGTAGGTGACGACGGCGGCATCCGGGTATTGCTTGCGGGCCGTCTCCAGTTCTTCGGCGGTAATCGTGTCCGCGAGGGGACACCCCGCCTTGAGCCGCGGCAGGAGCACCGTCTTTTCCGGGCAGAGGATGGCGGCGCTTTCCGCCATGAAGTGCACCCCCGCGAAGACGATGACATCCGCCTTTGTCCGGGCGGCGTTCATGCTGAGGGCGAGCGAGTCCCCCAGGAAGTCGGCGATCTCCTGGATCTCGTCGCGCTGATAGTAGTGGGCGAGAAGTATTGCGTTCTTCTGCCGGAGAAGATGCCTGATTTCCTCCTGAAGCACCTGCACGTCATTGCACATATCTTAAGCACCCTGCTTTCTTCCGTCGGGGCCATGCCTTTCGCCCTGGACTTGGTTTTTTTGTCCACGCCCTTTAGCCTAAAGCCCGATGCCTTGAGCTTGGCCCTGCGGGTCATAGGCCAGCAGGCCACAGGTCTGAGTGATGAGTGGTCAGTGATTAGCGGTGAGAAAGACTAATTAATTCATAACTCGTAACTCAAAACTCAAAATTGGGGCAGGCCCTTTGCCCTTAGCCTTGCGCCCTTAGCCTTACGCCTAATTTTATAAACATATGCCATAGGTTCCATTTATTCAAGGGCAAAAGGGGTTATGGTCCCGTGTCAGGGAGAATAAATTCCTCAATTATGTTGTGATGGGAGGCAATCTCGTATATAATCGCGGCCCCCTCGGAAACCGGTGTCTGTTCCGAGGGGGTACTCAATCCCGCAACCCTGAAAGTTTGCTGAAAACACCCGAAGCCATGTCTTTTTTTCTGCTTCGCTTGTTGAGGCTGCGGGTCCGGGGTCGATCGCGCACGGTGTTGCATTACTGGATCATCGATAGTCAGACTTAATTCGAAGTTCAACATTCGTAATTCAATATTCACAATTCAAAATTGGCTGTGCCCCTGTTAGCAGCCTCTGCACAGGAGAATCCGATGGATACCGTGACCCTCAGCAGGCTTCAGTTCGCCATGACGGCAGGTTTTCACTTCATTTTTGTCCCCCTCACCCTGGGTCTTTCCCTGCTTGTCGCCTGGATGGAGACGCTCTATGTCAGGAGCGGGGATGATCTCTATCTCCAGATGACAAAGTTCTGGGGGAAACTTTTCCTGATCAATTTCATCATCGGCGTTGTGACCGGCATCACCCTGGAGTTCCAGTTCGGGATGAACTGGGCGGAATACTCCAAATACGTGGGGGATATCTTCGGGGTGCCCCTGGCCATCGAGGCCACAGTGGCCTTTTTCCTGGAGTCCGTTTTTATCGGTGTCTGGATTTTTGGCTGGGACCGGGTCTCCAAGAAGGTCCACTGTCTCTCCATCTGGATCGTGGCCATCGCGGGGAGTCTCTCGGCACTCTGGATCCTGATCGCCAATGGATGGATGCAGCATCCCGTGGGTTACGTGATCCGAAACGGCCGCGCGGAGATGGTTGATTTCTGGGCTGTCCTGACGAGCAGTTACGGGTGGCTGAAATTTGGCCACACGATCGCCTCGGGGTATGTGGTGGGGGCTTTTTTTGTCCTGGGGATTTCTGCTTACCATATCCTCCGCAAGCAGCATGTGGCTTTCTTTAAGCGCTCCTTCAAAATGGCCGCGACCTTCGCCCTGGCGAGCGCTGTTCTTGTCGTCGTCATCGGGGATTTCCATGGAGCCGAGGCGGGAAGGGTCCAGCCGGCGAAACTGGCCGCCATGGAGGCCCTGTGGGACACACAGAAAGCGGTTCCTTTCTATATGATTCTTATCCCGGATACGAAAAATGAACGGAACGCCGTCGAGGCGCTCGGAATTCCCAAGATGGTAAGTTTCCTGGCCTACAAGGACTGGAACGCCGAGGTCAAGGGGCTCAAGGAATTTCCAAAGAAGGATCGGCCGCCCGTCATGGAGGTCTTCGTCAGTTTCAGGACCATGGTGGGGCTGGGATTCCTTTTTATCGGCCTCTCGCTGGTTGCCTGGTACCTCGCGAGGAAAGACCGTCTGGAGTCGTACCCGTTCTTTCTCCGGATCATGCTCTACTCCATCCCGCTTCCCTACATCGCGGCACAGCTCGGGTGGATCGTGGCGGAGATGGGTCGTCAGCCATGGATCGTCTACGGGGTCCTGCGGACATCCGATGGGGTGTCAAAAAACCTCGAGCCCTCGCAGGTCATGGCCTCGCTCATCGGGTTCGGCCTTCTCTACAGCTTTCTCGGCATCCTGGACATCTACCTCCTGACCAAATTCGCAGGAAAGGGGCCTGAGGAAACGGGCACGGTATATTAAGGAGGGTTGACATGGAATATCGGATCACCTGGTTTGTGCTGTGGGGAATTCTCTGGGCCGCCTATTTCATGACCGACGGTTTCGATCTCGGCGTGGGGATTCTCTACAACCTCCTGGGGAAGGACGATAATGAAAAAAGGGCGATCATCCACAGCATCGGTCCGGTCTGGGACGGCAATGAAGTCTGGCTGATCACGGCGGGAGGCGCCACCTTCGCCGCCTTCCCCACCACCTACGCCCTCATGTTCAGCTACCTCTATTCGGCCCTCCTGATCATCCTCTTCGGGCTCATCATCCGGGGGGTCGCCCTCGAGTTCCGCGGAAAGCTTGAGAACACCGGCTGGAAAAAGGGCTGGGATGCGGCCATTTTCGTCGGAAGCTTTGTCCCGGCGTTTCTCTTCGGGGTCGCCTTCGGCAACATCTTTCAGGGGCTTCCCATGGATGCCAGGGGCTATCACGGCAACCTTCTTTCGCTCCTGAACCCGTACGGACTTATAACGGGGGCCCTTTTTGTTCTTCTTTTCACCGTTCACGGGGGCCTGTGGCTTGCCTTCAGGACCGGGGGCGACTTGAGCAAAAGAGCGGGGTTGCTCGCCGCACAAGCGTGGAGGGCCCTTGTGCTTGTCGCCGTCCTCTTCCTGATCTATACCGCATTCGCGACACGGCTCTACGACAACTTCCTGCGGAACCCTCTCTGGTTCGTCGTGCCGGCTGTCGCCGTCTGCGGCCTTGTCGGTACGAGGATTTTTCTGACGAAATCGGATGCCTTCAGGGCCTTCCTCTTATCGTGCGTCACCATCGTGATGGTTACGCTGACAGGGATTGTGGGCCTCTACCCGAACCTGATCCCGTCGAGCCTTGACCCGGCATTCAGCCTGACGGCCTTCAACTCTTCCTCCAGCATTTACACCCTGCGAATCATGACCGTCGTGGCATTGATTTTCGTTCCCATCGTGATCGCCTACCAGGTCTGGGTGTACCGTGTCTTCCGCCATGGCGTCACAGCGGGCGAAACAGCTGGCAAAGGATATTAAGAGAACATTCATCGTTGAACACATTGAAAAGTCTGTGTTCCTGCTGGAGAACAGTATAACCGTAGTTCGCCCCACTGACGCAATGGACGCCCCGGTCAAAAATCTCATCATCTATAGGGAGAGGACACATGATCAGTGTCGATAAGGCCCTGGAGCAGATCCTGGGTGTCATTAATCCTCTGCGGCTTGAAAAGGTCAATATCCTGGAGGCCCTCAATCGTGTCCTGGGGGAGGATATCACCTCGGACCGCGACATACCGCCGCTTCCCAATTCGGCCATGGACGGCTATGTCCTGAGGTTCGACGATACCCTGGGGGCCACGCGCGAAAGGCCCGTCGTCCTAACCGTTATCGACGACATCCAGGCGGGAAGGGTCTCGACGAAGACGATCGGCCCCGGCCAGGCCATACGGATCATGACGGGCGCCCCGATCCCTGCGGGGGCCGATGCCGTCACCCGCGTGGAGGACACGGAGAAGGACGGGGACCGCGTCCGGGTTTACGTCCCCGCGAAGAAGGGGCTCGATATCCGGCTTGCCGGCGAGGATGTGAAGAAGGGCGAACTCATCATCCCGAAGGGGAAGATCATCCGGCCAGCGGAGGTCGGCATGTTCGCGGCGCTCAACCGCCCCGACGTGGCCGTTTACAGGCGGCCGAAAGTGGCCGTCCTCTCCACGGGTGACGAGCTGGTGGACATCGGCGGGGAGCTTGCCCCCGGGATGATCACGAACTCAAACAGCTACTCGCTTGCCGCCCAGGTGGCCGAGTGCGGCGCAATACCGCTTCGTCTCGGCATCGCCCGCGACACGCGTGAGGATCTCATCTCGAAATTCGAGGCGGCAAAAGGCGCCGATCTCATCGTTACCTCAGGCGGCGTCTCCGTGGGTGACTACGACCTCGTAAAGGATGTAATGGGGGAGCTGGGCGCGATGCGGTTCTGGAAGGTCGCCATGCGGCCGGGAAGGCCCCTTGCCTTCGGGACCATTGGGGGTGTGCCGGTCTTCGGGCTTCCGGGAAACCCCGTTTCCGTAATGGTCTCCTTCGAGCAGTTTGTCCGTCCGGCCATCCTCAGGATGTCGGGCTTTACGAACCTCTTCCGCCCGGCCGTGAAGGCCGTCCTGAAGGAGGGCCTTCAGAAAAAGGCCGGCTTCAGGTATTTCCTGCGCGCCGTCGTCGAGTTGAAGGGAGGGAAGTATTACGCTGTCATGACGGGCGAGCAGGGCTCGGGGATCCTGAAATCCATGGTCATGGCCAACGGCTTGATCGTCCTGCCCGAGGACGTGACGTCGCTGATAGCAGGTGACGAGGTCACCGTCCAGCTCATCGACCGATCCTTCGAGACGGCATAGGAACACCGGTATCTCAGCCAGCAACTCATTGACATACAAGTGCGAAATTAGTATCTTGAATATCGCGGAAGTGCCAAGGTCACTGGTGGGCCTCCTGGACTTCAAAAGCAAATAACGTGAATTGAAAAAGGTCAATGTTTTCAAGTCATAGCGTGATTTCATTGGCCTTTTTTTTGAGCAATCCAGTTGGGAAATGTTAGGTGATATTAGGAAAAAGTGGATACGGCGGGCACAAAACGGGCACAGTTTTGGTTACTTCTTTCACCTACGAGTCTGTACCGCTTCGGAATCAGAGCATCTAAAGATTTACATAAGAAATAAACAATTTTTCGGTGTCTTGTCTGCCCCGCAGTTCATTTTGCTTGAATCGCTTTCTTCAGCTTATCTATATCTGCGGACTGGATGTAGTGGATGATATTGGTCCACAGGTGGTAAAACCCATACCCTCCGTTCACCATCTCGTCAAGAGCAGACCCGTTGATCCGATCTCGTCGGTGTCCGAATGAAATGTCCTGAGGTTTATGATTGTTTTGATCCCTATCTGCTGTCTGAGCTGTTCCATTCCGATAGCTGTTGGCTGCGCGCTGCGGTAGAGGTCGTCGTTGATCTTATAGAAATTCGGGACGTGGCACGTGCTTTTCATTTGAATCGCCCACGTTGAAGGGCGCGGGCCGATGATTGAGGTGGTTTCACACGTTATCGCATGTGATGAATAACCCGATAAAAGAAATGCTGCTGCAGAAACATAGAATACAATTAGACGTCTCAGCGACTTGCTCTCCATATTCCACCTTCCCGTCTCTGGTTTTCCAATTTAAGATTTTTAATTTTATCAAACTCAATGCCCTCAATCAACTGTCGAGTATAAGGATTACAGATCGTGATCTTTGCTACTGCTCTTTCACCCCCATCTTTCACTACCTCAGGTATTCCGAAGTTAAAAATCAGGGTTTCCCTGATGGCACTATTATGAATATTAATGATAAATAATACTAGAAACATAGACATTTTTTGATCTCCTGACATCCGTAAAATAGATGACCCTGAAGCAGTAATGAGGAGGTACCAAAGTACACGCCTTCCGCTTTACCTTCAGGAAAAGAGATCCCGCGGCCCACCCTTCAACCAACCTTTTAACCGCCACATTCAGAGAGA
>JAPLJU010000277.1 GCA_026388445.1 Deltaproteobacteria bacterium | reverse complement strand
ATATACTTTAAAGGTTCGTACCTACGTCAGTATTTTATCTCTTATTAGAGGGTACGGGATTAAAACATGAAGAGACTTGCATCCATACAAGAGATGAACACGCCAGCCTTCAGGGCGGTGATCGATGAAGTGAATGAAATCGGCCGCAGAGGAGGTTTGCGCGTCATTGAGTCCACGAGCAAGCTATGGGAATACCCCTTTTGCTGGTTTGCGATAAACCACCACGCGCCACCTGGAGCCCGAATACTCGACATTGGTACAGAGAGAAGTCCCTTTCCATTCTATCTGGCCCGGAAAGGTTACGACGTAACCATCACAGACGTGGAAAAGAGATGGAGAAGAGATTGGCAAAGGGCTGAAAGGGAACTATTACTCAGTCTGAATCACTCGATTTGCCCTGCCGAGAAGTTACCGTATCCAGATGAATATTTTGATATTTATCTCAGCGTATCCGTCATTGAACACACAAGCTTCAAGGAAGAAACGCTCGAAGAAGCTGCGAGAGTATTGAGACCTGGCGGATTACTTATTCTGACTTTTGATATGTTGGAAGAAGACTACGGTATGGTCTATCCGAAGGAATTCGGTGTCCCGCTGAGCATGCAAAAATTCGATGCGATGTTTGAAAAACTTCCCTTTTTCCAGCTCCTGGAGAGTGATCTTTCATGGAATGTCAATGATATTCCTGATTTTCTGAAATGGGTTCAGTCTACAAAGCCTATTCATCGTTATGTGATGGGTGCTGCGGTTTTAAAGAGAAACAGATTCGAGCCGCAGCCGAGGACGGCCTTCGAGGCCTTCGGCCTGGAGTTGAAGCTTCTGTATGCTTACAGAATCGCACCGACCCTGAATGGCCTAACAAGAAGAGTTTATCACAGAATCCTGCGGGAGATGAAAAGATGATCAACGGAGAGGATATCTTGATAGAAAACAGGAGCCCACGGGTTTTGCTCATCCGGCCCCCCTTCTTTGAAAACAAGGGTTCCCGCGGATCCTCCATGGACATCCCTCTCGGTCTCCTTTCCATTGCCGCAGTACTCGAGCAAAGAGGATATATGGTCGGAATCTATGACGCGAGGGTAGAGGGCCGCGATGTTCTGGCCCATAGAAATTTCTCAAACGGATACGTTTTTGGCTCCTCGTGGGATGAGGTCGAGGAAAATGTTCGGAAATGTTCACCGGACATCGTCGGTATTTCAAACCAGTTCACCACCCAGTTCTTCTCAGCCCTCAAAACAGCCGAGATTGTCAAGACGGTCGATTCCCGAATCGTTACCGTCGTGGGGGGGCCTCATGCGTCCATTCTGCCGGAAAGCTTTTTTGAAAATTCACCGCATATCGACATCGCCGTCATCGGGGAAGGTGAGTACACATTGCCCGAAATCGCCGGATGGTATCAGGGTAAACTGTCCATCGATGAGATCCGGGGAATAGTATACAAAAAAGCCGGTCATGTTATTTACAATCAACCGAGAAGCGCTATACAAAACCTCGACGAGCTTCCTTTTCCCGCCTATCATCTGGTGGACCTGGAACGGTACTTCAGACTCAAGAAGGATCCTGGGAGTACCGGCAGCGCGAGGCCCCGGTATAACTATCCCGGCTCGGAGAGGTCCCTTTCCGTGATTACGAGCAGGGGCTGTCCTTTTTCATGCGTATTTTGTTCCATTCATCTCCACATGGGAAAGAAATGGAGAGCCCATTCGCCGGAATATGTCCTCAATCACCTCGAACAACTTGTGACAAAGTACGGCATACGACACATACATTTCGAGGATGACAATATTTCCCTGCATCGCTCGCGTTTTGAAGAAATACTCGACGGAGTTCAGAAAAGGGGTTTGAACTTTACCTGGGATACCCCCAACGGCGTGAGGGCCGATACCCTGGACCGGGGGCTTCTCACCAAGTGCAAGGAGACGGGATGCGTCTACCTGATCATCGGGATTGAATCGGGAGATCAGGGAGTTCTGGACAAAGTCATCCGTAAAAAACTTTCCCTCGAGAAAGTGATGAAAGCCATCCGGCTCGCCCACGATATCGGGCTCGACATGCGTGCATTCTATGTCATCGGCTTCCCCGGCGAGACAAAGGCTCAGATGAAGAAAACACTGGAGTTGGCCCTTGCCCTGCAGAGAGACTGGAGCGTTTGGCCAAATGTGCATGTAGCCAATCCCCTGATCGGCACGCACCTGTATGAAATCTGTCGAGATGGCGGTTTCCTGGTCAAGGGTCCCGGCGATAACCTCTTTAGCCTCTTTAGTGACGAGGGGCGTCTCAAAATCCAGACCGAAGATTTCAGCCCCGATGATATCTCTGAACTAATGAAAGGATTCGACCAGGCATCCCGAAAAATACACCACCGGGCTTTCCTGCAAGGCCTTCTGAGGGCTCCGAAGTTGGCACTCTATATTATTGTGAAATCACTGAAGGACGTGAAACGGCTAAAGGAGTTCTGCGCCGACACGGTCTTTTTCCGGCATTTTCTGATCAAAGGGCTCTCTCCGCCGGTACGGTCCGGCGGGACAGCGAAAGAGATTTCACCGGTTATCGCCGATGCTTGAAAAGTCCAAACGCAAGGGATTACCCACCGTAAAATTCTACCTCCTGGGGAAGCTCATGCACCTCATGGGCAGGTGGCACCATTGGTCTGCCGGAAACCGGCTAGTCCCGGCGGCAGGGGATGTAAAGCGAATCGTAGCCTTCCACTTCGGCGGCATTGGCGACACGGTGCTCACTACCCCCGCTCTCGTCGCCCTTGCCGGGTATTACAGGGATGCGCGGATTTCCTTCATCGGTTCCAACATGAGTCACTGCTCGTTCCTGGGTAATTTCCCATTCGTGGACGAGGTGAAGGCCTTTAACATATACGCCCTGGATTCCAGGAGGCTCATCCGTCCTTCTTGTCGGAAGACGCTTTCCACCATTGTTGACGACCTGAGACGCGAACCTGTAGATCTCTTCATCAACTTCCACAGTCCCTACCTGATTGACTGGTTCTTTATCGAGTTCCTCATCGTCTGCCTGGTAAGGCCTCGCTTTTCGGCTGGCATCAATCCATATTTTCTGAAAGGGGTGAGCGTCTATGACAGGTGGGTTTCAGAGGATGACTTGGAGGGAAAACACGACAAGGACTTCTTCGCAGATATCGTCGAGCGCTTGGGCATTCCGGTTCGGAACCGCGAGACGAACTTTCCGGTAACGGAAGAGGACCGGCGTTTTGCCGACAACTTCGTCCGGGATTTGCGGCTCCGTGGGGATAGGCTGGTCTGCCTTCACCCCGGGGGCACGGCAGCATGCAACCACTGGCCCGTCGAACGGTATCGCAGGCTGACTGCCGATCTGGGTCGCCGGGGATTGAAGTTCATCGTGATCGGCGCCCCTGACGAAGCACACCTCGTCGAGGCCATTTGCAAAGACAATCCCTATGCCCTGAACTTCCCGGGACGAACGACGCTGACGCAATCAGCGGCCCTCATCGAGAAGAGCGCTCTTTTCATCGGGAGTGATTCAGGACCCTTCCACGTGGCCGTTGCGGTCAGGACTCCGGCCATCGGGATCATCGGGGGAGGTCACCCGCGCTTTCACCTCTACTGCCGGGAAGACATCAGGGTCATCAAAAAAAACGTTTCCTGTGCCCCCTGCAGAAACTGGGACTGCTCGGAGAAGGATTGCATCCGCTGTATAGAAGTTGATGACGTGATCCGGGCCAGCGTCGAATTACTGCGGAACCGGGTGGGGAGGTTTCGGGCGGAAGCCCGCTCATAATCGGCGGGCCGTCAACCGGTTTCACAGAATGCCGGGGACCGCGGGCTGTGCAGGGGCATGAAAAATGCTTCCATTGGCTCCGGGTCGGCATATTTCCGCTGGGCTACCGGTGTTCTGCGCCCCCGATCCCTTCATCCGGAACGTCATAAACGGCAGGGAGCAATGAAGATACTGATCATCGTCAACGAGTTTCCGCCCGATATCATTGCCGGGACGGCCATGTCCACGACCTATCTCGCCAAATATCTGTCAAAACGCGGCAATGACGTCCATATCGCTGTCACCATGAGAAACAAAGAAAGCCCACCACTGGAGAAACAAAATGGCGTGACCGTTCACCGCTTTGAGCCGCTTCAGATCAGGGGTACAAGGCTCTTGCAGAGATTTGTCTACCTGTACCGTCTTGTGCGCACTCTGGCTCCGGATGTGATCCAGGGTCAAGCTGTCTCCTGCGGCATGTTGGCATCCCTCCTGGGGAGGCTTCTGAAGAAACCCACGGTGACCTACATACAGGGCTACGACCTCTATCATGCGAACCGTCTCCAGAGAATGACGGAGGTCAAAATACCGCTGCGTCTGTCGAGCACCGTCCTGACCGTGTCGGAGGATCTCCGGCAGAAATCCATGGAGGTCTTCCCGAGACGGGACGCCATGGTGATGCCGCACGGGCTCGAGACGGAAGACCTGTCCGGATCGGTCATAGAGAAGGTCAGAGAGAAATACCCCTTTCTTTCAAAGAACAGAATCATTCTGTACGTCGGGCAGCTGATCCGAAGAAAGGGTCTGCCGCACCTGATCGAGGCTATGAACATCGTACGCGAGAAAGTGGGAAACGTGAAGCTCCTCCTAATCGGTCAGGGAGCGGATAAAGATTCCCTGCAGGACCTTGTCAGACAAAGAAATCTCACGGAGCAGGTTCTTTTCCTCGGTGCGGAGGATCACGAGCATGTACTTGCCTTCATGAATGTGTCGGACCTTTTCGTCCTGCCAAGCCTGGAAGAGGCATTCGGTATTGTCCTCGTGGAGGCCATGAGCCAGGGGCTTCCGGTGGTAGCGACGGATGTGCAGGGGGTTCCGTCCATCGTGAGGGACGGGGTCAACGGTTACCTGGTGCCGCCGCGGGATGAGAAGGCGCTGGCGGCGAGGATTATCTCTCTTCTGGAAAATGCTCGGCTTGCAAAGGAAATGGGAGAGCGGAACCGAATGGATTCCGCACAGTATCGCTGGGAGTACCTGGCAGAACGTTACATGGACATCTACGAGAGGATTCGCACTATTGATGGAACCGGCAGAAACCCATAACCCGGCAGTCATTCGAGTTCACGGGATGGATGATGGATCGCCGAAGGTCACCGTCCTGATCCCCTCGCTGGACGGATACCGGGGTGGACAGGTGCCTTATCTCATCCGTCAGCTCAAGGACCAGTCGTTCAAAGACTTAGAAATTCTCATCATCAAAGGCGTGCGGCCGAACGGCAAAGCGAGAAACGTGGGTGCCCGGGAAGCCAGGGGAAAGATCCTCATCTCTATCGATGACGATGTCACCCTGGGACATGAACATGTCGTAGAGAACCTGGTGAGATATCTGGAATCGGATGGGACCATCGGGCTTCTTGGAATTTCCAAGTTGATACCAGAGGATTCCACGCGGCTACAGAGGCGAATCGCTAAAGAAATTCCGCGCTCCATTTCACCGATTTATGAAAGGCTTGCGGAGGGTGATCTGGTTGACCACACATGCATTGCCATTCGCAGGGATCTTTATTTTGAGGTCGGCATGGAGAACGAGAAGATCATCCGGGGCACGGATCCCGATCTCAGGCATCGCCTGCGCAAGGCAGGATATCGAATTGCCATCTGTCCCGATTCCTGGGGTTATCATCCTGTCCCCGGGCGGTTTGGAAAAATCATGAGGATGTTCTTCCAAAATGGAATGGGCTCGGCATGGGTCCGTAAACACTATCCCGAATTTGCCATTCATGACTCGGAGGACCACAGGAAGCCCTTCCGGGTAAAGACCACCCTCTTGTATCGGCTGGGTTATTCAATCTCCAGCATTCTGAAATGCATGTTGAGAGGACATTTCATTTATGCCGTGGCCCGAGTGGTTTATGCCTTCGGCTATATCTACGGCACAATGACCGGCAAGTCCGGCGATGCCGACTTTGACAGGGAGCAGATGACGCAGACGGCCTGACCCTGCGAGATCGATCAGAGGGGCGGGTTCGATATCATTGTTAAAAAGATAGAAGGACCATGGCATTCGCGATGTCCTTCCAGGGAATAAACGATGGCAGGCTCGATCAGAAGAAATCTCCGCAGGGCAAGGACGGTTGTGCGCCGGGAAATCAGTCATTTTGCGAGAATCCCGCGAGAGGCCGGCATTGAGCTCACCTACCGGTGCAACCTTCGCTGCAAGATGTGCGGTGTCTTCGGAAAGATCAGGGATCAGCATGAGCAGGAACTGAGGGTCGATGAATACCGGAATCTGTTCATCCAGATGCAGGAGATGGGCATCGGGCTCGTCACCTTCACCGGAGGGGAGCCATTCGTCAGAAAGGATCTCTTTGATATTGTCGGAGAGGCGAAGAGCCAGGGTCTCCGCTGCAACATTTTTTCCAACGGGACCCTCATCAATGACGAGACTCTGAAGCGGGTTTTCGAATCCGGTGTAGACAAACTCATATTCTCCGTCGACGGCATGAATGGAGTTCACGATGAGATACGCGGGATCCCGGGTTCTTTCGATAAGGTTATCCGGACCATCTCGGATCTAATCGCGACACGCCGTGATCGGGGATTACAGAGTCCGGAGATCGACGCACACATGACGATGATGCGGGGGAATGTGGAAAGCCTGTCGCCGCTGAGCGATCTTTGCCGGTCTATGGGCATCAATTTTTCATTCCAGCCCTATTCGGAGAGCAATGAGAAGTCCCTCCGCGAGACGATATCGGTCCTGGAGGGAGTGACGGCGAACCGTTATCTGCCGCAGGACAGTACCCTCCGGTTCACCGATGAGGACCTGGTGCGACTCAAAGAAGAACTCGCAAGACTGCCGCTCGATTTCTACTCCAAGCTCATGTCCTATTTCTCGGCAGAGGAATTGAAAAAGGGCCTCATGCCTGTCAAAAAATGCTATTTCACCCGGAATTTCGTTATGCTTGATCCCTACGGCAACGTCTTCCCCTGCACCAATCTCGACAGCTACAAGTTGGGCAATGTGAGGAGTCAGGCGCTCTACGAAATCTGGACAGGCGTAAAATATGAACGACTGAGGGAGAAACTCTCCCGGCGCCTCTTCCCTCTATGTGTCTACTGCTGCCATCTCGGGGACAACCTCAGCTTCGGTCAACTGGTCCGAATCATGTCCGGGAGACCGGATGGCCGGTATGCCGTGGGCGGCCCGCCGTATTTCGGCATAAATAGTCGGTGAAAGTCCCGAAAGATGTTCCATGAACAAGAGGCACCGGCGGAATGGAAGCGTTTTGGCCGTGCCCGGCCGGGAAGGCGGATTTTGAACAAAGATAACAAGAATAAGATCATCCTGATTGTTCTCATCGTGGTCGTGGCTCTCGCACTGCGCCTCGCCGTCCTTTTTGCCCTGCCTCCAGTTGATCCCGTTGCCGACGCCCGTGAGTATGATGAACTCGCCCTTTCCATCCTGGCCGGCAATGGGTTTGCCCGGCCTGATGGAGAGCCCACGGCCTTTCGTCCGCCCCTCTATCCAGCATTTCTCGCGCTCATCTATTTCGTATTCGGGCACCATTACATGCCGGTGCAGCTGATTCAGGCCGTGCTCCTCGCGTTGACCTGCGCTCTCGCCTTCCTCATCGGTCGCGAAATCTACAGCGAAAGGGTAGCCTGTATTGCGGGGATCGGGTGCGCCTTCTATCCGATGCTCATTCTGCCGGCCTATGAGATCCTGAGCGAGGCCCTCTTCGTCTTCCTGTTCACCCTGACGCTTTTCCTGCTGCTGAAGTGCCGGGAGAAGCGTGGCCTTGTCCCGTGGGCGGGCTTTTCCCTCGCACTGGCGTCGATCACGAAGCCCTTCGCCCTCTTCGCACTCCCTTTTTTCATTTACTGGCTGTGGAGACAGCGAAGCGGCGCCGGGGCGAGATCAATCGCCCTGTTCGTACTCGTCTTCATGCTCTGTCTTGTCCCGTGGACGGTCCGAAATTACAGAGTCTCTGGCAAATTCGTTCCGATCGCGACCGTGGGAGGCATCACGTTCTACAATTCCTATATCCTTGCGCCCCAGGGGCCGGGATTCAACTCCCTCGAGCAGGTTCCGCCAGAGTTCTTTTTCCTGAATGACGAAGTGGCCCAGAGCCGCTACCTCGTGCGTCACACAGTGAAATATATTAGTGATAACCCGACTAAGATGCTCCCGCTCGCGTTTTTAAAGGTCTTTCTTCTCGTCTATCCCCTTGATGGTTACTGGTACGTCATTTCGCTGGGTTCGAAATATAATGTGTTCTGGGGGCTCATATGTTGTTTCAGCCTCTTCGGCATCTTTTTCCCCGGTGCCAAAGGATCCGGCAAGGAATTGATATTGCTGACCCTTCTTTCGGTCTTGCTTTTTGTCCTCGTTTTTGCCGGCATTCCCCGTTACCGGCTATTTGTGGAGCCGATCTTGCTTCTCCTCGGCGCCCGAGGATTTGTCGAGCTCGTTGACCGATCACGGGGTCTTGCGGGTGTGATCATCGGACTAAATGTCCTCATCTGGACGGTATTTCGTTTCTGGGACCCCGGCCTTTTCCAATGGTCCATCTGGTCGCATTATTTCTGATTTCGGCTGGTCCGCCTTTTGCAATTTCCGACTGTCGTAACACGGCGGTTTGAATTCGCTGGCGAGTCGAAAAAACTGGGGACCGGTCTATGTTTTACGCGGTCTGCCGGGCCTGCAAGCGAGTAAACCCATGAAGGGACAAAGATGCACATGACGGCCTGCCCATACTGCGGATCGCAGAGGACCAGGAAATGGTATACATATGAGGGCGATTCGGTAAACCGATGTTCCAAATGCGATCTCGTATTCAGGGGCTGCAGTGGCGATGAAATTGCGTGGGAAGAGTACTACCGGAAGCATTATTTCCAGGATTTCGGTGAAGAGCAGGAGGGTCCCGGGCGGCTGGTGATTTACGGCGAAACCCTCGACGCTATCGACCACCTCGTGCCGAAAGGTCCTTTTTTCGACATCGGGGCTGGAAGCGGCACCCTGCTCGCGATGGCCAGGAACCGCGGGTGGACCGTTTCCGGGCAGGAAATCTCCTCCGGGAGCTGCCGTCTGGCCCGGGAGCGCTACGGTCTGGAGCTCATCCAGGAGGATCTGAAAGCTCTCCATCTGCCGTCAGAGACTTATTGCGCCGTCACCATGGTGAACATCCTCGATCACCTGGCGGAGCCCTGGCCGCTTCTGGAGAAAATTCATCGCGCCCTGAAACCGGGTGGGGTCCTTTACATCAGGGTACCGAACGGAAGCCTCCACAGTCTCGGGCTCAGGATCTCCGACGCTGTCCTCTATCCGCCCCTGAAGGAAAAAATCCAGAAGTTCTTTGTGATTCACCGTTACCACATCACACCCCGCTTCATCCGGAAGGCCCTCGGTCGCTGCGGCTTCGAAACGGTTATCGTGCGTCCCTCTGTGGCCTCCAGGGGTGTGCCCTACCGGCACTTCAATCGGGACGAAAGACGCGTTCTGTTGGCCCTCAAGAAAGTCGTCCTCCCTTTTGCCCGGGCTCTGTGCCGGGTCTCCGCGGGGGAAGTGATGCTCAGCCCGTCGATCAGCATCTATGGGATCAAGGGCTGACAGGGTCACTTCAGCAGGCGCTTTTGACTCCCCTTAAGCGTCTATTACACCGAATTTCCAGTGATTTTGTTGGCCTGCCTTTTGCAAGTTTTCCCTTTTAAGGATACCCCTGGCTGTAAACCGGTGCATCCGTGGTACTGTTAAGCATAAGTGCATAAAATCATTAATTTTTTTGTAACTTGAGGGTCGATGACTGATTTAAGTGTATGCCGTCTATGTCAAGGCAACCAATTGAATATGCTTTTCCCTGTGAACGGGTGCGAGATTCTTCGATGCGGGACCTGTGATTTTACACAGGTTGCCGAAGCGCCTCGAAATGAAGACATCAAGAGAATATACGGGGATGCCTATTTCCATAGCGGCAAATACGGGGACCGGTCCTCGCAGAGATGGGAAAATGAAATGAGGTTATCACTCGTCCGGCGGTTTCTCAAAGACGGCGGGGCGAGGATATTGGAGGCCGGATGCGGCACCGGGGATTTTATCTCTCTCGCGAAGGGTGAGTATGAAATGAGCGGTTTTGATCTATCGGAGACGGCCGTCGAGATTGCACGCCGAAACAACCGGGATATGTCGGATCACCTCTGGACTGCCGGTATCGAAGAGCAGGAGCTTTCACCGTCGTCCTATGACGCGGTCTGCCTCTGGGACGTGATCGAGCATTTGTCTGATCCCGTGTCGGTCTGCAGGAAGCTTATGTACTGCCTCAAGCCTGGCGGGTATCTCTTTCTGTCCACGCCGATCACCGATGCGTGGGCGGCGAGACTTCTCGGGAAATACTGGCCTTTTATGACGCCCCCTGAACATCTCGGCTTTTTCAGCCGGAAGAGCCTTCGTCACCTTTTTGAAGACCTTCTCGGTTCATCTATCGCCTACAACTCGGCGAGGGGGAAATGGGTGAATATCGGGTTTGCCTTTTACAAGGTAAGGAGGGTCCTGCCCTCCCGTGTCCCCGATCGGCTCCTGAGCCTTTTTCAGACGGGAGTTCTTTCGAAGTTTTCCGTCTATATTCCCGCCCAGGGCATCTGCTACATTGCGGTCCGGAAATCAGGAGGATAGTTCTTCACCATGTGCGGCATTCTGGGTTTCGCCATCTCGAGAGATTCTCTTTTTAACAGGGACAATACGCAGGCCCTGATGAGCAGATTCTTCACCTTTTCGGAATCCCGGGGGAAAGACGCGTCGGGTGTGGCACTGGCTGATCCCAAGCGGGTTTTTGTTCTCAAGCGGCCCGTCCGAGCTGGAACACTGATTCGATCCAGGGAATATGATTCGATGTTCGGGAGTTTCCGGACCCTATGGAGATCGAGCGGCCGGGGACCTTTCGTTGCGATGGGGCATGCGAGAATGGTGACCAACGGCACTGCCGACAGGCATGAGAACAACCAGCCCGTCATCAAGGACGGCCTTCTCGGGTTCCATAACGGCATCGTGGTGAACGACGGGTGTCTCTGGTCGGAATTCCCGACCCTGGAAAGACATTACGAGGTGGACACGGAGATTATCCTCAGCCTTGTTGCCTATTACCGGAAGGAGGGACACTCGCTTACCGATGCCGTTGTAGAGACATTCAGGCACCTGCAGGGCGCTAACTCCATCGCCCTTCTGGCTGAGGATATAAACGCATTGATCCTCGTTACGACAAACGGCTCTCTTTACTACACCCGGAGTCTTTCGGGAGGAGAATTTCTCTACGCTTCAGAAAGGTACTTTCTGGAGAGGATGATCAAGGTCCCCCTCGTCAAGCAGGATATCTACAAAGTATCACCCATCATTCAGGTCGCGCCCGGTCAGGGGATCGCCGTTTCTCTCGACACGCTTCAGGTCCAACCTTTCTCGCTCGCGTCCATGAATGATCGGCCGCCAGATTTTCCGGCCCTCAGCACGCTGAGGGTCATCCACGATTTGAAGCCCCCTTTCGCAGAAGGGCAATCCACGACTCATCATAAGGTCAGTGCGGCGAAGAAAATCCTTCTGGAAAGTGAGGGCACCCTCTCCATCGATCGTAAGGCCATTGCAGCCCTGAGGCGTTGTTCCAGGTGTGTACTGCCCGAAACATTTCCCTTTATCCGTTTTGATGATGAGGGCGTTTGCAGTTACTGCCGTAACTATCTGTCCCGGGTCCTGAAAGGTGAGGACGCTCTTCGAAATCTGATTCAGCCTTTCCGCAAAGAAAGCGGTGAACCCGATTGCATTGTGGCGGTGAGCGGCGGTCGGGACAGTTCCTACGGACTTCATTACGTTAAAAAAGAGCTCGGGATGAATCCGGTGGCATATACCTACGACTGGGGAATGGTGACGGACCTGGCGCGGAGAAACATTTCGCGGATATGTGGAAAGCTCGGCATCGAGCACATACTAATTTCCGCCGATATCCGGAAAAAAAGGGAGAACATACGGAAAAACGTTCTTGCCTGGCTGAAGAAGCCGGATCTTGGAACGGTACCCATTTTCATGGCAGGAGACAAACAGTTCTTCTTCTACGCCAGCATGCTCAGGCGGCAGATGCGTATTCCCCTCATCTTTTTCAACATGAACCCGATGGAAAGGACGGATTTTAAAACGGCCTTCACAGGTATCAACGAGAATGGCGCGAAAGATGTTTTCTGGAATCTCTCTCCTCTTAATAAAGTGAAACTTGGACTTTATTACAGTAAACAGTTTTTGCGGAACCCCGCTTATCTGAACGCCTCTCTCTTCGACACCTTCTTTGCCTTTGTGTCCTATTACCTGCTCCCGAAAGATTTTCACGTCCTCTATGACTACATTCGGTGGGACGAAAAGCGCCTGGAGGAGGTCCTCGTGAGGGAATACGGCTGGGAGAGAGCTGCGGACATAGAGACAACATGGCGCATTGGGGACGGGACGGCGTCCTTTTACAATTACATCTATTACCGGGTTGCCCAGACTCGAATCCATCATATGGTACTGCGAGACCATCAACATTGACTGGCGGGATGCGGTCGCACGGGTGAATGCGATTCCCCCATTATATAAAAGTTTCCCATATTCGGGGGCAGAATATGAATGAGTTCATTGCACTGACCGTCATCGTTCCTTCTTATAATGACGCCCAGGGGCTCCGAAGTGTTTTGCCCCCGTTGATTGCCTCATGCAAAGCCAGGGGCTGGCGGATTATTGTTGTTGATGACGGCTCCACGGATGGAACGTCTGAAGTGCTCGGGCAGTTCTCCGGGGAGATCCGAGTGATAAAAAACGAGACAAATCTCGGGTACGGCGCTTCCATCAAACGGGGCATTGTTGCTGCGGACACGGAGTGGGTGGCCACCTTTGATGCAGACGGGCAACACCGGGTTGAGGACTTGGAGAAGCTTGCCGCCGAGGCGGGATGCTGTGACGCCGTCATTGGGAAGCGAGAGAACAGCTCGCACTGCTCCCTCATGCGCATGCCGGGGAAGTGGATTCTCGGGAAGGTCGCGAACATCCTAGTGGGCCGCAGGATCCCCGACATCAACTGCGGACTCCGCATATTCCGCCGAAAAGCCATACTCGGGATCCTTCGCCTGACCTCCGACAGTTTTTCCTTTTCGACCAGCTCACTGATCGCCCTCATGAAGCTGGGTTACAACGTGAACCTCGTCCCGGTTACCACACAGCACCGGGTCGGCAACAGCACCGTTCACCAGATGAAGGACGGCTTCAATACGATCCTCCTCATCCTTCGTCTCATAACGCTCTTCGACCCCTTAAGGATAATGCTTCCCTTTTCGGCCTTCTTCTTTGTCGTCGGAGTGATTTATCAGATCACGTCATTTGTGCTTCTGGGCTTCAGTCTGAACAAGCTAACGCTTCTGCTATGGATCTTCTCCATTACCATTTTTCTGGTAGCCCTTATTGCGGACCAGATCTCGGCTCTGCGCAGAGAGATGGCCATATACCCGCTGAATCAGAAACAGGAAAGGGATGCGAATTACCTGTGAGTATGAAAAAACTTTTCGGGAAATACAAATATCTTGGACGCCTCATCGGTTTGCTGTGCCTACTCTGGCTCTTTTTCACCTTTGATTTCAATGTCGTCGTTAAAACATGGTTCGAGATCGATGGCGCGACCGTTGGCAGGGCTTTCCTGTTGAGCCTGTCCATACTCTTGTTGAAGTTTATGCGTTGGCATCTTCTCCTGCGGATCAATCAATACCGGCTCCCGTTGATGTCGAGTCTTTCCATTTATGGTTCGGGAATGTTCTGGGGGCTCGTGTCCCCCGGGCGCATGGGAGAGTTTTCGAGGTGTTTGGTGCTGAAGAAGCGTTTCGGGATCCTTTATTCGCATTCGGCGGCTCTGATCATTTTCGACCGGTTGTACGATCTGCTTCTCATCGCCACGGCCTGTCTGGCGGGGTGGCTTATGCTCACGGGCAGGGAGATTTTCCTGGGGCCGCTGATTCTGCTGATTCTTTCAGGAATTATCATCTTAAAAAGGAGATCTTTTAAGTCCCTCTTCGAGTGGCTGGACAGGTTTTTTAGGCGTCACGGCCTTCCCGTGGATGTTCAACCTTTTCGTGAAATGATCGCCAGGAATTTATCGGTGAGGGCCCTGATCCCTCTTCTCCTTACGGGAGCTTCCCTTGCCGTCATGGTGACGCAGGGATATTTCCTGGCCGCGGACGGATACGGGCTTCATTTTACGGGGCTTCAGATCCTCTTCCTTGTAACCGCCTTCAGCATCAGCACACTTGTTCCTCTTTCGATTTTCGGAATCGGAACAAATGAGATCATTCTTCTGACGCTGGTTTACACCTGGCTTCCCGAATTCTATCATCCCGAGAAGCTGATTGCTTTTTCTCTCTCCCTCGGCATGATCAATTTCATCCCCGCCATCGTTGGAAGCGGCATTCTCGCAACGATTTGTAATGTAAAAATTTTGCCGGGATGGTGCCGTCAGAATGCAGGCCTGGAGGCAAACCGGAAATAAGAGGTGTTACCCGTGTCATTTACAGAAAAGCCGACATGAAAATATTACTCATCAATCCACCATCTGAACACATGATCAGGGCAAGTCTGCCGCCGGTCGTGGAGGATTCGACGGGCTTTTATCCACCTCTGGGGCTTCTCTATGTGGCAGCATACGCCGAGTGTGTCGAAGGCTGCGAGGTCAAACTTCTCGATTGCGATGCCCAGGGGATACGTCATAGCGATCTTTTTGAAAAGATAACGGCCTTTCGTCCTGATGTAGTCGGGATCCAGGCGATGACCTTCACGCTCATCGATGCAGTGGAAGTTGCCCATACGGCTAAAAAGGCATCCCCCGATGCCCCGGTCGTCATGGGCGGCCCTCACCCCACGCTTTATCCGGAGGAGACGATCAGCATTCCCGAGGTGGATGTTATCGTCCGTGGGGAAGGGGAATACGCTTTCGAAGCCCTGCTCAGGGCTTTCCGGTCGGGTCGGCCCATCGAATTCATTCCGGGCGTTCTGACAAAGGCAGGAAGTTGTGGAGGATCATACCCCGAGAAACTGGACCATATCCAGAATCTTGATGAATTGAAAATGCCTGCTCGCCACCTCCTCGATCTCAGCCGTTACTTCTCTTCCCTGGTTTCGCCGAAGCGAATCACAACCATGATGAGCAGCCGGGGCTGTCCCGGGAAATGCGTCTTCTGTGACCGGCCCCAGATGGGGAAATTATTCCGCAAACGATCGGCCGAAAGCGTCGTAAAGGAAATGACCTATTGCGTCCGGGATCTGCGCGTCAAGGAAATCATTTTTTATGATGATACGTTTACCATCGACAGGGAGAGAGTCATCGAGATATGCGACAGGATCATTGACGATCGCTTGCAAGTGCTCTGGGACATTCGCGCACGGGTGGACACGATGACGCCGCAGATGATATCGAAGCTCAGGCAGGCCGGATGCGTTCGGATTCATTACGGCGTAGAGACAGGAAGCCCTCGACTGCAGCAGTTGATCAGAAAAAATCTCAGCCTCGATAAAGTGCGCGAGGTTTTCACCTTAACCCGCAAGGCGGGCATTGAAACTCTCGGATATTTCATGATCGGCCTTCC
>JAPLJU010000180.1 GCA_026388445.1 Deltaproteobacteria bacterium | reverse complement strand
GCTCATGGGGTCTCCTTTCTCCCGTACTTGCGGATGATGCGGGATCCTCTGAAGGTCCCGGGCAACTGTTCGGGTTGAACGGAGGACGTCGTGGCGACCCAAGCTAATCATCGGGTTTGGAACCCTGTGGCGGTACGGTCTACCACGACGTGAACAGCCTGATGGAAGAACGTTTAACATAAACTTTCAACTTTGAGACAGGAATTTAACATACAAGTGGGTAGTGGTGAGATCGGGCCTGCGGCCCGAGGCCATTAGCCTTTGGCTTGGCACGTTGTGCCATAGATCTACACAGATTGAATGGACTTGATAGACCGGATAGACCAGATCAACTCATAACTCATAACTCAAAATTGGAGCAGGCTTCAGCCTGCGAGCCAGATAGACCAGATAGACCAAACAGACCAGACAGACCATTTCAGAGGTTTTCATGATCAAAGAGATAATGATTGACGGGACACAGATTGCCTGCTGGGTGAACGACGGGGGGTTCGTTGTGGGACGTAAGCACCTTCTGTTGATCCACGGCTCGGGTGGTGAGTACACCCTCTGGGAAAATCAGTATAAAAACCTTCAGGGCGATTTCAACATCGCCGCGGTAAACCTGCCCGGCCATGGCCTCTCCGGCGGGAGGGGAGAGCAGGATGTGATGACATACGTCGAATGGGTGAAGAAGATGATCGGCGGCCTCGGTATGAACAGACCGCCGGTGCTGATCGGTCATTCCCTGGGGGCGGCCATCAGCCTCACCTTTGCCATTCATTACGGCTATCTTCTCTCCGCGATCGTCCCCGTCGGCGGCGGTGTCACGATGCCCGTCAATCCCGCGCTTCTTGGTCAGCTCAAAACAGACCCGGACGCCGTCTACGCCATGATTGTCAAATTCGCCATCGCAAAAGGCCACCGTGATCGCGTTGGACCCGTCATTCACGAGGGGCTCAAGAAAGGCAACCCGGAGATCCTGTACGGCGATCTCTACGCCTGTGACAAACTGGATGTGACGGAGGCCGTCAAGAAGATCAACATCCCCGTCCTTGCCGTCTGTGGGGACGATGACAAGATGACGCCGCCGGCGCTGTCGCGGTACATTGCGGACAATGTCCCTGGGGGAAGGCTCGCACTGATTCCGGGCGCCGGCCATTTCGTCATGAATGAAGACCCAGAAGCTTTTAATAAAGTGCTTAAAGAATTTATCATTTCATTGCAATAACTTATAACGCTTACTTTATACATTACTTGGAGTTATAATCTGGCCCTGCAGGCCATGATTTAAGTTATGAGTTTTGAATGTTGAATTTTGAGTTTCAATGTCGACTATTGAGAAACTTCGAGAGAAAGAAAATAATTTAACTCAAAACTCAAAACTAAAAACTCAAAATTGGAGCAGGCTTGCAGCCTGCGAGTTGGACGGACTTATTATGGCTCTTCACATAGTGATAGTGGATCGAGACGACGCGAAAAACGACATCGCATTCTGGAAGAAAAAGACTCCGGAAGAAAGACTCGATGCAGTGGAATTTCTCAGGGAACAGTGCTACCTCGCCATGGGGATTGAGGAAGAACCTCGGTTGGTTCGTGAGTTGAGGGTCGTAGAGAAGCAAAGATGAAGATTCATACGGATTTCAGGGAATTCATCAGGATCCTCAACAAAAATGACGTCGAATATGTGATTGTCGGCGCTTTTGCCCTTGCTTTTCACGGATATCCGAGAGCTACAGGCGATATGGATGTCTGGATCAGGCCGCTCGAATCCAATGCTGTGAGGCTTTTAATGGCGCTGAGTGATTTTGGATTCAAGGACCTGAAGTTAAAACAGAAGGATATTCTTTCCGGGAAGATCATACAGCTTGGATATCCTCCCGTGAGAATAGATCTTGTGACCGTTCTGGACGGCCTCAACAGTGATGACATTTGGGACACCAGGGTGTCAGGAAAGTTTGGTGATGTATCTGTTTCGTACATAGGCAGGGCGGCGTTCATAAAAAACAAGAGGGCTCTCGGACGTCATAAAGATCTTGCCGACCTTGAACTGCTGGGGGAAAAAGTCTGATAAATATAAGATTGTTTTGCGCGATATTCTCAACCCTAAACCCGATACCCGATACCCTATACCTGGCACTTTGTGCCATAATTACCGAAGGTCATAGCCATGAAAGTCAGCCGGTTTGAAGATCTCGAGTGCTGGAAGGATGCCAGGATGCTGGCAAAGCATGTTTACGGGGCAACCCGCAGTAAAAGTTTCGGGAGGGATGCTCTTCTGGCCGGTCGGATCCAGGCTGCGGCCTCGTCCACCATGGCCTATGTCGCCGAGGGTTTCTCGCGGAAATCGAAACAGGAATTCATGACGTTTCTCTACATGGCCATTTCATCGACGGCTGAGATACAAAGCTACCTTTACGTGGCGCTCGACCAGGGGTACATCAGCAAGGCGCAATTCAACAGGATTTATGAACAGGCGAACAAGACGACTGTATGCATCGACGGATTCATCAGGAATCTCCACGGCCGAACCCCAAAACCGCCCGAAAGGACCGGAGTGACAAAAAAGCGGGCAAAGCCGAAAGATGAAAACGACTACATTGATGCGCCGGATTACATGGAGCAGATAAACTGACAGGCCAGCAGGCCACAGGCCATAGGCCTGAGTTTTGAGTGTTGAATTTTGAGTTAAAAAAATTAATCGACCATTCAAAACTCATAACTCATAATTAAAAACTGTCTGACTAGTCAGACATTAAAGGAGGAGTAAGATGGATTTTCTACTGACTGAAGAGATGAAAATGTTGAAGGACATGGCGTACAAGTTTGCCGTTCAGGAGATGGCGCCGGTTTCCCGGGATTGCGACCTTCAAGAGAAGTACACGCCGGAGATCCGCAAGAAAGCCGCCGATAACGGTCTTGTCGCTGCCTGGATTCCGGAGCAGTATGGCGGTCCAGGCGCGGGATTTCTGGGTAACGCCATCATTACGGAGGAACTCTCCCGTGTGGACATGGGCATAGGCCTCAACATCGTGGCTGCCTCCTTCGGTTGCGAGGGTGTGTACTTTTTCGGCTCAGAAGCGCAGAAGCAGAAGTACCTGCCGCCCGTTTGCAAGGGGGAGACGGTGAGCGCCGGTGCGTTCACGGAACCCAATGCGGGGACGGATGTCGCCGGTTACAAGACCAGGGCCGTCAAGGACGGTAACGACTTCGTGATTAACGGCCAGAAGATGTTCATCACGAACGCCACCGTCTGTGACTGGATGCTCACCCAGTGCATCACGAACCCGGAAGACAAGAAGCACAACAGCTTCAGCATGATTGTCGTCCCGGCCAATGCCAAGGGCGTGACCCGAAACAAGATCCACGGGAAAATGGGAATCCGTGCCAGCGACACGGGGGAGATTGCCCTCGAGGACGTGCGCGCACCCCAGGAAAACCTTGTGGGGAAACAGGGCAGGGGCTTCCATCAGCTCATGCACTTCTTTGATGTGACGCGCATCTTGGTCGCGGCCCAGGGGCTGGGACTCGGCATTGCCTGCCTGGAGACGGCTGTGAAGTACTCGAAGGAGAGGACGGCCTTCGGGGCGCCCATCGGAAGTTACCAGATCTCCATGCAGAAGTTCACCGAGATGGCGATTCGCATCGAGGCACTGAGGGGCCTCGTCTACAAATCTGCGTGGCTCGTGGACGTAGGCAAGCCCGATTACACGCTCGGGGCGATGGCGAAGTATTACAGCGGCCAGACGGCCGTCTTCTGTGCCAATGCGGCGGTGGAGATCCACGGTGGCTACGGTTACATCGAGGAATACGATGTCCAGAAGTGGTATCGCGACGCCAAGATCCTCGAGCTCTACGAGGGTACGAAGGAAGCCGAGATCATGACGATCGGCCGCTTCCTGGTATCGAAGTAGCCGGGCTAAGCCCTGCTTAGCAGTGATGAGTGTTTAGTGATAAGTGGTCAGTTACCGGGGCTCAGACATTTTCAGGCTGAGCCCCGGATCACTGATGAACTGAATGTCTCATTCGATCGCTGATCACTAGCCACTTACCACTAACCACTAACAACTATAACCGAGGGGAGACTGCAGATGGCTTTAGAAAATATCATTTACGAGAAAAAGGGTGCCGTGGCATACGTCCGGTTCAACCGGCCCAAGAGTTTCAACGCTATTGACTTCGGTCTTGTCAAGGATTTCACCAAGGCGATGGAAATGTGCTCCGACGATGATAGTGTCCGCGCCGTCGTCATCACCGGCGAGGGCAAGGCTTTCTGCGGCGGCGGTGACATCGCTGTTTTCAGAAGCTTCTTCGACAAGGACCGTGCGGAGCCCTTCCGGGAGATCATTAAGGTCCTGAACCCCGGGATCATCACGCTCCGGAGGATGGGGAAGCCCGTCGTCGCGGCGATCAACGGGGCCGCCGGCGGTGCGGGTATGAGCATTGCCGCGGCCTGCGATCTCAGGATCTGCGCCGCTTCGGTACGGTTTCGCACGGGTTACCCGACGATCGGCATGGTCGGCGACGCCGGGTGGACCCTTTTCGTCCCGCTCCTCGTGGGCTTCGGGAAGGCCATGGAGTTCATGCTCCTCGACCCCATGTTCGACGCGAAGCAGGCTTATGAGATGGGATTTGTCAACATGGTCGTGGAGGATGAGAAGTTCGCTGCCACTGTTTCTGAAGTGGCGGAGAAGCTCGCCAGCGGCCCGACGAAGGCCTATGCGATCATCAAGGCAAACCTCAACGCCGCCATGGAGGGGCTCCTCGAGAAACAGCTCGAGCTGGAGCGCATGGGTATGTACAACGCAGCGAAGACCGAGGACTACGTCGAAGGCGTCAACGCCTTCCTCGAAAAACGCAAAGCAAAATTCACAGGCAAATAGCGACGGGCCGCGGCCTGATGACCGCAGTGGTGAGTGGTCAGTGGTGAGTGGTGAGATCGGGCCGAAGGCCCGAGGCCTTTAGCCTGGCCTTTCAGGCCACAGACCGGACAGACCAAATTAACTCATAATTCAAAATTGAAGCCCGGAGGATAGCAATGGTGTACCGGACAATAACAGCCGAAATTAAGGAGGGGGCCGTCGGGCTTATAACCCTGAACCGTCCCGATCGGAAAAACGCCATTTCCGTCGAGATGCGAAAGGCCCTTTCTGACCTCTTGAGGGGTTGGAATGAAGATCCGGGCATCGGCGTTGTGATCTTTACCGGTGCCGGCGACACCTTCAGCGCGGGATTCGATCTCAGCGAATTTAAAAATCCATCACTCCTCGCTGAAATTTTCGAGACATCGGCTCGCTATCACAGGGATCTGTGGTATTTCCCGAAGCCCACGCTCGCCGCCATCAACGGACCCGCCTTGGCGGGCGGATTCGATTTTGTCAAACTCTGCGACCTTCGGATTTGTTCTCCAAGAGCCCTTTTCGGTCATCCGGAGATCAAGTTCGGCATCCCTCCCCTGATTACACCGCTCCGGTGGATCGTGGGGGAGGGGATGGCCCGGGATCTCTGCTTCACTGGGAGGCGCATTGATGCGAACGAAGCCTATCGAATCGGCCTTGTCAGCGAGGTGGTCGGGGAGGATCGCCTTCTGCCGAGAGCTCTGGAGATTGCGAAGACCATGCTCGAAGCACCTGCAGCGGCGCTCAGGCAGGGTAAGGAGTTCATGATAAATTGCCAGAGCCGCGACTTCGAATCGTCTTTCAGCATGGAGCATGACGTCGTCTTCCGGGAATTTCTGCTGAAAGGTACGCCAGCAGGAGACCGAAAGGCGAAGTCATAGGTCATCGGCAGCTGTCGAGACAGGTCAGGGTGTAACGGACCTCACCTTTGATGATGAATGTATGTTCGCAATCCAGATCGTTATGGGCACATCATCACTGTCTGCAGTTATCATTGTGACAGGAACAACAGCAATACACCTGGGTTGCCGTTTACCTTCGTTTTTTCCCCTCCAATCAGCTGAAGCCCTTTAAATTTCACGTCCCCTCTGGTCATAAGATAGTCTGTTATTTTGTTCGGTATACCACCGGAATCGCAGTTGTTGTCCTACCCGGGACCGGGGGATAACTGAGCAGAAAAATAGTGAATCTGCTGTCGGAACGGATGCTGATTGACAATAAGAGGATAGTTTTGTATGCCGGCAACGGAGGTTTCGAAGGATGCCGTTAAAAATAGCTGTTTGTATCAAGCAAGTTCCCGACCCCGAATATTTTGACCGGATTGTCATGAATCCTGAATCAGGAACGATTGTTCGCTCAGGGATTCCAGCCGTTACAAATTTGCTGGACCGGCACGCCCTGGAAGAAGCCCTTCGGATCAGGGAACATTATGGCGGAAGCGTGACAGTGCTGACCATGGGACCGCCTCAGGCAAGGAAATGCCTTGAGGGAGCCCTGGCCACGGGTGCGGACAGGGGGGTGCTTCTCTGTGACCCGTCTTTTGCGGGTGCTGATACTCTGGCAACGGCTCGTATCCTCGCGGCCGGGATTCAAAATCTTAAAGGCTGTGACATCATTCTTTGCGGTAACGAGTCCG
>JAPLJU010000210.1 GCA_026388445.1 Deltaproteobacteria bacterium | reverse complement strand
ACCGACGAGGAAGTCAGAAGGCAGATCGAGATTGAGGCGAAGTACGAGGACTACATCCAGCGTCAGCACGAGTCCATCGAAAAATTCAGGGAACTGGAGCACAAAAAGATTCCGCCGGGCATGGACTACCAGGCTATCCCGAGCCTTTCCAACGAGTTGAAGTACAAGCTCTCGAAAATACAGCCCACATCCATCGGTCAGGCCCGGAGAATTTCCGGTATGACCCAGGCCGCCCTAGCCGCCATCCTGATCTTCATAAAGAAAATGGAACTCGAGAGCGCAGCGGGGTAGAGACAAAACAGCTGATTCGAGAGGAAAAGGAATTTTTCATAAATTTTATTGGAGGACTCCGTGCACGATGGATGAAATGAAGAAGGCACTTTCCCCGCAAGGCAAAGCATCCGGGAAACGGCGCAGAGTGATGTGGGTGGTCATCATAGTCATCCTTGTCTTTTGTCTCCTTTCCGTTCCTTCGCCCGATCCCTCTCCCCCGGTATCAACCCTGGGCAAACCCTTCACCTGGAAGCAGGACGAAACATGGAATGCCCTGGAGACGTCCTTCCGCACGGATCGCGGTGTTGGCTGTGCCGGTCTCAGAGAGGCTGCAGAAAATCACTTCCGTCAGGGCCGTCGATACCTGAATGCCATAGCTTCCACCCCGACAAAACTGGACGCACCCGTTTTTGTAAGACTGGAGAATACCATCTTCAGCCTCGGCACCATGGTGGCCGCCTGCCCGGAAAGGCTCCAGGACTACATCCAGCTCATCACTGAATCAAGAAGCCTCCTCAAGCGCCAGTCGAGGAACTGGGACATGGAGAGGCGCGAAGTCCGGGACCGTCTCTACCGCCTCCTTTACGGCGGCCGGACAGCCCTCGAACAGGTCATGCTCCAGGGGCCTGCTGACGCCTACCCGGCGTTCATCCAGGGCGAACTCGAACCGTCTGTCACCCCCTCTTTCATGTTCAAGAACGTTACCCTCCACAGCGGTGACATCCTCGTTTCGCGGGGCGGTGCTCCAACCTCGGCCCTCATCGCCAGGGGAAACGATTACCCGGGGAACTTCTCCCACGTCGCCCTCCTTCACGTGGACGAAAAGACGGGTGTGCCCAGCATCATCGAGGCTCACATCGAAAGGGGGGTCGTGGTATCCTCACTCGACGACTATATCAGGGACGTAAAATTGAGGGTCATGGTCCTGAGACCCAGGGCCGATCTCCCCCTTATAAAGGCCGATCCGATGATCCCCCACCGGGCGGCCGAGAGGGCCCTGGAGGAGACGAAGTCAAAACATATCCCCTACGACTTCGAGATGGACTTCCGGGAGCCTTCGAAACGTTTCTGCTCGGAGGTTGCTTCGAACGCGTACCACCATTTCGGCATAACACTGTGGAAGGGTACAACGACCATGTCCGCTCCCGGTGTTGTCCGGTGGCTTTCCTATTTCGGCGTCACCCATTTCGATACCCAGGCCCCTGCCGACCTTGAGTATGACCCGCAACTCACAGTGGCAGGCGAGTGGCGGGACCCCGAAGCCCTATGGAAAGATTACGTGGACAATGCCGTTGTGGAATCCATGCTGGAAGGCGCCGACGAAGGCGACAAGATCAGCTACAGCTGGTGGATGCTGGCACCGGCACGTATGGCCAAGGCCTACAGTGTGATGCTGAACCTCTTCTGGGGGGTCGGTCCGATCCCCGAGGGGATGGACGCCGCCTCGGCACTCCGGAATCTCGAATTGTCCACCAGGCATGAAAAGATCAAGGAGAAGGTGCTTGCCGCAGCGGCCGCTTTTGAGGCGAAACAGGGCTATCGGTCCCCCTACTGGGAACTCGTTCGGATGGCCGGTGAAGTTCGGAAGGGATCGCAGTAAAAAAAGACAGGGGTGGGCAGTTGCGTGTCAGGGAGAAGGGCCGATCACGATCCTGATCATGACGTCACCCTCGCGGATGTCGCGGGTCGAGATCACGCTTTCGATCTCGCCGATCGTTTTCAATTTCTCCAGAAGGTCGTCGTAATAATCTGATACGACCATCGCGTAAAAAAACTCCTGTCCCTCGCGGGATTGCCTCTCGATTTCTCTCGCGGCGTATCTTTCCAGAAGGTTTTCAACTCCCGCGTCAGCTGCTCCCATGTCTTTCACCCTGATGGCCACTGTCGTGGAGCCCGGCGCTCCCGTCATTTCCTTCCTGATGGGAATTGGATCCTGGATCGCCTGACAGGCCAGGATACTGACCAGCACGGCAGTGAAAACCCATCCTTTGATCCACAGTTTCATAAAAATCTTCCAGTTGACACGATACCGGGTCTACGATCTCCTGAATTTCGATCCTTCCTGTAATTTTAAATAAGAGTATCATTTCGATTTCAAAAACTCGAGCATCAATCACCTGATGGAAGGAAGCCAGCCAGACAGGGTATAGGTTCGGCGTCAAAGTCAGCCAATCACAGAATCTATTCACTCTTAAATAAAGAACAATTTTGTTTCTATTTGTCCCCCCTTAACATCCCTGCACTGCAATCCGGAACCGTATTTTCATAACGTCCATATTCATTTTACGTAATAATAACAATATATTAAATTATATCTCCGTCCCCTCTTAGCCATCTTAAGAAGGCGTGGCACATAAATTGGATTTTAATCATCCATCTGCTTTTACATTTTTTAGGAAAATCTCGACGATCGATCATTACGGAGGGAGATATGATAAAGTCTAAGCCGTTCGACAAGGAACCGAAATCGCTGCCCGACCTGATCGATGATTACGAGCGCGCCCTGATTATCGACGCCCTTGTGAACACGAGCGGAAATCAAAGCCAGGCCGCGAAATTACTGGGCATTACGAAGCGCGTCATCCATTACAAGGTCCACAAATATGGCATCGACCCGAGGCGATTCCGCCTCAGCAGCTCATGGGGTACATAACCCACTCTTCCCTGTGTATGCAGGAAACCGCCTGGCTTCATTACCCGGGGAAAAGGCCTGAAAAGGCTCTCTTTGAGGATTACAATTTTGTTATGCCGGAGAGGTTAAAATAACAATTTTGTTCCAAATGAATCGGCCCGGTAAAAACAGCCTAAATAGAGAACCCGTTTTTTTAATAATAATTATAGTAATATCAATGTATTATACAATTTCAAATGGCGGCTCCGACGGTCTCTTAATGGCATGCTAATTGGAAAATAGATGGTTATAAGAATTTCATCGTACCAGAGGGTAACTGATTATGTGCCGTCTCATATCGATAACAAGTGAAAACCCCATCTCCCCGATGATCCTCCTGCATTCCCTCGACATGATGAAGGAAGGGCATGATGGATCCGGTGTAGGTCTGTACCTCACCGATCTGGGCGGGGAGTTCGAGCCCTACAAAGAGTTCCCCATCCTCTCGGGGATATTCAGCAACGCAGGAATGAAAAAGCTCGACGACTACATGCTGGCGCGGGGGTACAGGCCCAAATTCGAGCGTGCCATCCGGCCCTCCAAGCCGGTCCCGGCGGGAACACCGAAAAGGGACGTTTACCTGATCAGTTGCTACGAATACCCCGATGACTGGAAATATCTGCCGAAGGCTGAGATCCGCCTCCGCCTCATGTTGACCCGCGTGCAGCTCAGGCAGCTGGGGATCGAGGACGGATCCATGATGGTCTTTAGCTTCTGGCCCGATGTGATCATGCTCAAGGAAGTGGGCGACCCCCTGGCGATTGCCGACTATCTGGATTTGGCCGACAAGAACATCTACGCCCGGAGCATGCTCGCCCAGGGCCGGCAGAACACCAACTACGCCATTACCCTCTACGCCTGCCATCCCTTCTTCGTCCAGGGTGTGGCCACCATGACAAACGGCGAGAACACGGCTTTTGTTCCCATCCGCGAATTCCTCATGTCCAGGAATTTCCCGGGTTATGTGGGGTACCAGTCGGACTCCGAAGTGTTTACGCACATCCTCCACTACACTCACTACACACTGGGGATGGGACTCGAGGCCTACAAACACATCATCACCCCTCTCAAAGATGAGGAACTGTCGAGACACCCTGACGGGGCGCGGCTGAGACTTCTGAAGCATACCTGCCGGCCCCTGATCATCGACGGACCCAACTGCGTGATCGGCTTCACACCGGACCGGAGCATGTTCCTGGTCCAGGACAGCAAGAAACTCCGCCCCGGGATCATCGGCGGAAAGCCCGGCATCTACTGCTGCTCCTCCGAACTCTGCGGCCTCGATGCCGCCATCCCCGACCGGGACCGGGACAAGGACTTTCAGCCCATGAAATACGACCTCGCGTTCGTGGACAGCAGACGCAGGGAGATCAAAATATGGAATCAATGGGAAAGCTTCACCCATCCACATTAAGCACCAAGGACCTCCACTGGCGGATCCTCTGGAGCAAGGAAAAGTGCACGCTCTGCGGGCGATGCACGGCCGTGTGCCCCGTGCAGGCCATCGAGCTCGGCGTCCACCGAAAGCGTGCCCTCAACGTCCCCATGGGACTGACCGAAACGCCGAGCAACGTTTTTTCCGTTTATCACGGGATCGATCAGAGGACTGATCCGGCCTATGCCTGCGTGGGATGTGCCATGTGCAATCTTGTATGCCCGAACGACGCGATTATCCCCGTTTCGAACGAAGAAATCGACAAGCAGCGCTTCCACATCAACACGGGCGGAGTGCCCCGCAGACGCGGGGGGAGACGCAACGTCCCGGGGAGCTTTCTCGATCAGATCAAGTTCGTCCGCATCTCCATGCTGACGGATCCCGCCCTTGACGCGGGACGGCACGAATTCGAGCTGAGGACGCTCCTGGGCCGTATCCTGCCCGCCGAGGACGCCCTGAAGTTCAGCCGGGAGCAGGGCTGGATCCCGCCCGTTCGCGAGATCTATCCCCTCATCATCGGGAGCATGTCCTTCGGCGCCCTTTCCCCCACCATGTGGGAGGGGCTCCAGATGGGCGTGGCCTACCTGAACGAACAGGCCGGTATGCCCGTTCGGATGTGCACCGGAGAGGGCGGATGCCCGCCGAGACTTCTCCGTTCCCGGTTCCTGAAATATGTCATCCTCCAGATCGCCAGCGGTTACTTCGGCTGGGACGAGATCATCCACGCCCTCCCCGAGATGAAGGAGGATCCCTGCGCCGTGGAGATCAAGTACGGCCAGGGCGCGAAGCCCGGCGACGGAGGGCTTCTCATGTGGTACAAGGTGAACAGGCTGATCGCCGCCGTACGCGGCGTGCCGCCCGGCGTGAGCCTTCTCAGCCCGCCGACGCATCAGACGAAGTATTCCATCGAGGAGTCTGTGGCCAAGATGATCCAGTCCATGTATATGGCCTGGGGATTCCGGGTCCCCGTCTACCCGAAGATCTCAGGGACCAGCACGGCGCTGGCGGTGCTCAACAACCTGGCGAGAAACCCCTATGCCGGCGGGCTGGCGGCCATCCCATCGCAAGCAACATCCGCGACGCCTACCTGAACCTCGTGAAAATCGGCAAGCAGAATGAGATACCCCTATTCGCGGGAGGCGGTATTGGAAAGACCGGGAACCTGGCGGCGAACGCGGCGGCGCTCATCATGCTGGGCGCGAGCGGCGTGCAGATCGGCAAGTACATCATGCAGGCGGCAGCCGGGTGCCTGGGTTCCGAGACGGACCGCTGCAATATCTGCAACATCGGCCTCTGCCCGAAGGGGATCACCTCCCAGGATCCCCGCCTGTACCGGCGACTCGATCCCGAACACGTGGCCCAGCGCGTCGTGGACGTGTTCCTCAGCTTTGACGTGGAACTGAAGAAGATCGTGGCCCCGCTGGGGCGCTCGACATCGCTTCCCATCGGGATGTCAGACGCCCTGGGCATCGCAGACAGAAACGCGGCCGAGCGGCTTCAGATCAAATACGTTGTGTGAAAAGGTAAACGTCGTGGCAACGAGAAAAGCAACTGCCAAAAAGAAAGCAGCCCCCCACCACCCCCATGTGGTCATCCGCGGTATCGAGAGCGGCCACCGCGTCGACTCCCGGGTCCTGGAAGAACGCATCCAGGAAGCCGTCGCGGAAGGCCACCGGCTGATCGAGGTTCAGGCCTTCGGCCAGCACGGCATCGGCGGCCGCCTGTGGAGAGCCGATGACAGACTGGTGACGGTGCGAATCACCGGCTCGCCGGGTCAGCGGCTCGGCTCCATGGGGTTCCCGAACACCCTCATCGAGGTCATGGGGCCGGCCTCGGATGACGTGGGCTGGCTCAATGCCGGCGCCCGCATTGTGGTCCACGGTCAAGCGACAAACGGCGTAGGCAATGCCATGGCCCAGGGAAAGATATACGTGGCCGGCGACATCGGCGCGCGCGGAATGACCATGACCAAACACAACCCCCGCTTCGCACCGCCCGAACTGTGGGTACTCGGGGGCGTGGGGGATTCCTTCGCTGAATTCATGGCCGGCGGCATCGCCGTGGTCTGTGGATACAGGGCCCATCATTCCGACAACATCCTCGGTCATCGCCCCTGCATCGGGATGGTCGGCGGAAAGATCTTCTTCCGGGGACCCCACCGGGGATACAGCGAGGAGGACTCGAGGCTCACCACCCTTTCCGACACGGACTGGAAATGGCTCACCACAAACATGAAGGAGTTTCTCTCTGCCATCGGCCGTCCCGAGCTCTTCCGTGAACTCACGGCCCAGCGCGGGGAGTGGCAGCTCCTCGTGGCCCTGAAACCCCAGGAGAAGAAGGGCAAAGACCTCCTTGACATGCATGCCTTCCGGACCGGTATCTGGGACAAGGAGCTCGGTGCGGGCGGTTTGATTGGAGATCTTACAACGATTGACCGGAGCCCTCTTCCCGTGATCACCACGGGAGTTCTCCGGCGCTACATCCCCGCCTGGGAGAACCACAAGTTCCTTCCCCCCTGCCAGGCAAACTGTCCGACGGGGATTCCGGTGCAGCGCCGCTGGGAGCTCATCCGCAAGGGTCTCGTTGACGAAGCGGTGGACCTAGCACTCGCCTACACGCCCTTCCCCGCCACCGTCTGCGGGTATCTCTGCCCGAATATCTGCATGCAAAACTGCACCCGTCAGATCGAAAGCCTGAAACCGGTTGACATCATGGTCCTGGGAAAGGCGAGCCTCAATGCCAGGCCCCCTGTGCCGGCGCCCGCATCCGGGAAAAAGATCGCCGTTCTCGGCGGCGGTCCCGCCGGGCTTTCCATGGCCTGGCAGCTTTACCTCAAAGGACATCAGCCCGTGATCCATGAGAAGGGGGAAAAGCTGGGCGGAAAGATCTCCAGCATGATCCCGAAAGAGAGGATCCCCGACGAGATCGTCGAGCACGAACTCGAGCGCATCCAGGGGCTCATCCCCCATCTCCGCATGGGGCATGATCTCACGAAAGAGGACTACATCCGGATCCGCGCAGAGCACGATTTTGTTGTCGTCGCCACCGGCGCCGGCCGTCCCCGGATGCTTCCCGTCCCGGGCATGGAAAAAGCCATCCCGGCACTCGAGTTTCTGAAAGCGAGCAAGCGCGATGCCGTGACCGTCGGGCAGAAGGTCATCGTTATCGGTGCGGGCAATGTCGGTTGCGATGCCGCGGCGGAGGCAGCAAGACTCGGCGCGAAGGACATCACCCTGATCGACATCCAGGAGCCTGCATCGTATGGAAAGGAGCGCGCCGCGGCTGAGGCCGCCGGGGCGAAGTTCCTCTGGCCTCGTTTCGTCAAGGCCATCCGGGAAAAAGGTGTGGAGCTCAAAGACGGCGAGATGCTGTCGGCCGACACGGTCATCGTCGCCGTCGGCGACCTCCCCGATCTCTCCTTTCTGCCGGAGGACATCCGGACGGAGCGGGGCTTCATTGCCGTCGATGAACGTTACCAGACGAGCGACCCGGCGGTATTCGCCATCGGTGATGCCGTAAAGCTCGGGATTCTCACCGAGGCCATCGGCGCCGGCAGGAAGGCCGCGGAGGTCATCGATGCCCGGATCAAAGGGAAAGAAGAAACCCTCGATCAGATTCCGCCCATCAAATTGGAGCGGGTGAAGCTTGAATACTACGACCCCCGCGTCAAGGGGTTCGAGGACACGAAGGAGTGTGCCGATCAGTGTGCTTCCTGCGGCGCTTGCCGCGACTGCGGCCTCTGCGTAACCCTCTGCCCGCTGAGTGCCATCTCGAGAAGGCCGCTCGAGGGGGACGCCTACGAATACGTCGTTGACCCGGATCTCTGCATCGGCTGCGGCTTCTGCGCGGGAGGCTGCCCCTGCGGGATCTGGCAGCTCATTGAAAACAAGCCCCTGGAAGATATCGTGAACGGCAACGGGGTACCTTCCGCGAGAGCGGACACCTCGGTCGAATGAGGTGCTGCGCACCCCCGTAAGGCTTCGCAGGGACCATGAAGGGGTGGACGGAAGGCAGGAACAGATTGTCAGAAAGTTACAAATATGTTACTCAAGCTGGTGAAATCCAGCCAATCATTGAACCCTCACCAGGTCTGGAACCAGCTAAAAATACGAGAAGAAGGAGGCAGTAATGTATCAGTGCAAGACAGTAAAGGATATTTATAAAGTCGTCAAAGAGAAGAATATCAGTTTCATCCAATTCTGGTTCACAGACGTCCTGGGAAAGCTCAAGACCTTCAGCGTAACCCCGTCGGAGCTCGAGGAGGGGATGACAGAGGGAATGGGCTTTGACGGATCCTCCATCGAGGGTTTCGCGCGGATCGAGGAGAGCGATATGATCGCCAAGCCTGATCCCACCACCTTCCAGCTGATCCCCTCGCGGCACAGCGACCGGCCCGTGGCCCGCATGTTCTGTGACATACTTAACCCGGACGGCACGCCCTACGAGGGCGACACCCGTTACTGCCTGAAGCGGATGCTCGCCAAGGCGGCAAAACAGGGGTACACCTTCTACGTGGGGCCGGAGCTCGAGTACTTTTACTTCGCGAGCGAGACGAACCCGGAGATCCTCGACAGCGGCGGCTACTT
Organism: Deltaproteobacteria bacterium; assembly: GCA_026388445.1. GTDB lineage: Bacteria > Desulfobacterota > Syntrophia > Syntrophales > UBA2192 > JAPLJU01. The sequence continues at coordinate 420 of JAPLJU010000210.1, read as the reverse complement.
CGACGGGCTGCCTATCGACCGGGGCACGGACCTCCGACGGCAGACCATCTTCGCCCTCCAGCAGATGGGGATCCGCGTCGAGTACAGCCATCACGAGGTGGCCCCGAGCCAGCATGAGATCGATCTCCGCTACCTGGACGCCCTTCAGATGGCCGACACCGTCATGACCTACCGCGTTGCCGTCAAAGAGATCGCCCGCCAGAACGGAGTCTACGCCACCTTCATGCCCAAACCCATGTTCGGCCAGAACGGAAGCGGCATGCACGTCCACCAGTCCCTCTTCAAGGGTGACAAAAACGCCTTTTTCGATGGCAAGGACAAGTATCATCTGTCCAGCATCGCCAAGCAGTACATCGCCGGGCTCATGCGACATGCCCGCGAGATGACGGCCGTCACCAACCAGTGGGTAAACTCCTACAA
>JAPLJU010000037.1 GCA_026388445.1 Deltaproteobacteria bacterium | reverse complement strand
GGCTTAACACCGGAAGAGAAACTGATCGAATATTTTTATCCCGAAAAACTGTAAACAACAGTCGACTTTCTTACATATTAACGTTTGTAATCTTGCATACCTTTCAAATTCAGTCAATCATTGCTTCCAGGAAGCAGTCCTCATTTTCTCTCAAGATTTGCTCGTCGAAGTGCCTATCCGAAGGTTTCACCTACCTATACTCGTTCCATAAAGGTCGGGAAGCTGATAATGACTGATCGAAATAGCGGATATCCTGGATTCAATAGTCGGCAAAGTATCGTCAGGTCGTTGAGGTATTCGTTGAAGGGGCTTCGGGGATGCTCCAATTTATGCTCTACATTCGATATTATTTAGGATTTGAATACTCCGGAAAGAATATAGCCGATGGCCGTAAGCAACTGTGTCAGAAGCACGACGAGAACATTATTGGCCATGGCCGGCGTCAGTTTACTCATATCTTCGCTCTGAAAAGCACCCCGGATGGCTTTAATTGCCAGTGGCAAAGTAAGCAGTGCCAGTAACGTGGATACAGGCATCGCCTTGAAAATGACTGCACCCAATATCCATACATATACGAGAATAGAAAATGCCGTATAAATGATAGCCGCACCCCGCCGGCCTATAGTGATGGGCAATGTCTTTCTGTGTCCCACTTTGTCGGCTTCAATATCAGAGAATTCATTCAACAGAAGCAGGTTATGGACAAGAAAACCGGATGGGATTGAGGCAATGACTGCATGCAGGGTATATGTGCCGGTCTGGGAGAAATACATACCCAAGACAGGAAGTACGCCCAGACCGAATCCTGGTGACCACTCCGGCCAGTAGTATTTGAGTATCACAGGGCTGTATAAGATTACACAAGCTGTGGCGATAATAATCAGCGGTAATAAAAGCCAGCCCTTCACCATGCAGAAGTAGAAGCCGATTGGTATAGCCAGCAACAGGCATACGGCGCCAAGCCAGAAAACTTCCCTCGGTTTCAGAAGTCCCTGTTTAATGAGCCCGCTGCCACCACTGAAAGGAGTAACGGTAGTGACCTTATCTATCCCGCTTTCATAGTCAAAGTAATCGTTCAGAGCATTACAGCTGGCGTGCGCTACTATCAGCCCGATACCAGCAAGGATAGCTCCTCCTATATTAAAGAAGCCGTCGTACCAAGCAATGCAGGTGCCGAGAATACCGAGAACCACGGCAAGGAGTAAAAATTGCGGCCTCGTTGCCAGAAAAAATAGTTTTACTTTCATACATTGTTTCAATGTAAAATAATTTTAATTTTTTATCGGATTGTCTTCTTGTTCAACCTGATTTTGATGGCATTGGCATTCCCGGTCAGGCTTGGGTTTTCTGCCAACGGCAGTGCAGAAGGCTACAGCTTTTTGATCATGCTGTCGTCCAACACTATAATGCGGTCGTCTTTTTTTGCAAGCAGTGACCTGTCTTTTTTATTGCGCAATGGATTAGGCGGATCGGCATAAATCCTTCGTAAAAATCTAAAAGCTAACCTATATTTTTAAGCATTATGGGGGGTAAGCTACGCCGTTCTATGGATTATGTCAAATGCGGACAACAGGAAGAAATCCATGGGAGGGTTTGAGTGTCTGCGGGTGAATCGATGACCATTGGGCTCATTCGACCTCGAGGATCTCGATGTCGAAGATGAGCGTCTTGCCCGCCATGCAGTGGTTCAGGTCCACCCGGACGAACTCCGCTTCGATCAGGGTAATCGTGGCCGGCATGGTGTTGCCGGACTTATCCCCCAGAACCACCACGGAGCCGATACTCAAGACCGCGTCCGCAGGGACATTCCCCCTGGGGATGTCGATGAGCATCTCTTCTCTATAAGGTCCGTAGGCATCCCCGGGTGCGATGACGACGGTTTTTGTCTCAGCCTGTTTCATGCCGATGACCGCCCTTTCAAAACCCCGGATCAGCGATCCCAGACCGACGGTGAACTTCACGGGCATGCGGTCCTTTGTGGAATCGAAAACCTCACCGTTCTCCAGGCGGCCCGTGTAGTTGACGGCGATCGTGTCTCCCAGGGTGATGACCTTCGTCATGTTCATTTATTCCTATTTGCGAAGATGCCAACCCTTATCTCACCGGCGCACTTCTGTCAAAAGGGTGTCGGGATACTGAACGAGAAGCTGACCACGGCGAAGATGCGGATAACTTCTACACTGACTCTATTCGAGGTATCCTTTTTGGGGCATCAGTTCATAACGCTTCAGGGCTTCACCCGTTGCCGATATGACCCCATCGGGAAGACGGACCTTCGCGTGCAGCATGGGGCCGGGTTTTGTCACGGCTCCGGCCCCGAAGGCCATATAGTGGTCGATGGCCTTGTTGGCGTTTGTGAAGGCATTACCGTGAGGAAGAGACTGAACGAGTGAAAAAACCTCCCGGACGGTGCCGGAGATTTTTTCCGAGATTTTCGCAGCCGTCGGGATATCCCCCGCTTCAATTCTTTGGATCACCTCATAAAGCTGTTCCGGTAAGCAATTGGCCGTGCTGAGGAGAAAGCCATCGTAGGGGCCGCCCGTATCCTTAAGCCACCGCGCGTAGTCGCCCTCAGCCCCCCGCACGAGGTACACGCCGCCCTTGTCGGCAGAAGAGAGGGCGATCCGGTCCTGGCCGCTGGAATCCTTGAAGAAGATCAGGTTCGGATAGGCCGCAACCAGCCTTTCAAAGGTCTCCGGGGCGACTTCATTCTCCGTGACCTGGGGGAGTTGATAGAGGGCTGTGGGAAGGCCCCTTTTCATGATCTCCGAAAGTCCCGAGTAAATCTCTTCCTGGGAGAGGGTCTTCCCCTTCGGCGGGCATACGGTGAAACCGCAGACATGCGCCCCTTGAAGGGAGCGCGTGATATCAGACGTGCGTGAAATACCCCGGAGGGCGCCGATCATGTTCTCCAGGGTCCCGTTCATCGATCCCATATCCGTTTTGAGGACGCCTAAGAGCAGATACATTTCATGCTCACGGCTCTTCCGCAGCGCGAAGTTCACCACTTCGAGCGTTTCCCTGTCGTCAAGCTCCCATCCGTCCCCCGTGGAACCCGGGATCAGATAACCCTTCACCCACGGCAGGACGAAGCGCAGGTGTGCTGACATGCGGTCGAAATCGATGGCCCCGTCCTCCCCGTAATGGGTGAGAAGGGGGCACCAGAGCCGGGGGATGTTCGAGGGGAGGAAAGATTTAACAAATGCCTTTCTTTTATTTTTCTCATCAACCATGGATCCCTCACGATCAAGGTTTTTTCCGATGACCACTGTATTCTAATGGAAACTCAAGTTCATCGTCAATCCGGACGATAAGACAATAAGGAACATTAAGAAAGAAAAATCTTATCGGCTGGTTCAGAACAGATGATGGGGATGAAAGATCAGTATGAGCCCTGCATTTATTGCGGCCGCACGGCAAAAAGCGGCGGCATTCTGGGGAAGGCAGGACCCACCATATGCCTGGCGTGCCTTACAAAGGATCATCGAAAAAAACCAAAAAAAATCAGATCAGCGCATTCAAAACTGCCATCCGTCCCCTCCCCTTCGCTCCCTTCCACGTGAGAACCCTCGCCGGCTGTTGAAAAACGACCCTCTGCTTCGTTGCCCCCGTCCTTCGTCGTTCAATGTACAATCTCAGTACGCCTCGCTCCTCAGGCCATTGGGCGCCTTGCATCCGGCCATTTTTGAACAGCCTTTTAGAGAACCAGTGCGGTCCAAAAACCGTCTATGAGAATTCCTTAGAGGCGCGTGCAATCGTTTTCGCAGGAAGAATCCTGCTCAAGTGCCTTTGGGCAAGAGCCCGTCCCCATTTAACCCTTGACTTTCACAGCAAAAGCTCTAACGATAACGGATATATTTAGAGCATCAGCGCGGATTTTTTTATCAACTTCAGCAAAAGGAAAGGAGGGGGTTTTTTATGAAAAAGGCAATTGCTTTCAAGGTTTTAATGTCATGGGGGGTCATCGCAGCGCTGGCCATTTTCTTCATCGGGCCGCCGGTCTGGGCTGCCGATGACGGGGCAAAACTCGGCGAGGCTTTCCTGAAAAAAACGCCTATCGCCTCTTATGATCCGAACATGACCATGGATCAGGCCATGAAGATCCAGGGTGAGTTTGTAAAAGCCATCGGTCCCACCTTCGGAAAGGTTGTGGGCTACAAGGCAGGGCTCACCAATCCCAACGTTCAAAAGGCCTTCGGCGTCACGGCGCCGGTGAGAGGCACCCTTATGGAAAAGATGCTCATGAAGAGCGGTGCCGAGGTTCCCGCCGACTTCGGGGCCAGACCCCTTTATGAGGGCGATCTGATCCTCCGGGTGAAAAGCGATAAAATCAACAAGGCAAAGACGCCGATGGATGCCCTGAAACAAATCGATGCCGCCATCCCCTTCATAGAGCTTCCGGACCTTGCCTATGCTAAGGATGTCAAGATCAACGGTCCGGCGATCACGGCGATCAACGTGGCTGCGCGTTACGGTGTCATGGGAGAGCCGATCCCCGTCAAGGCCTCGAAGGAATGGATGGATCGCTTGAAGAATTTCAAGCTGCAGATCTTTGACGACAAGGGGACCATGCTCATCGAAGGCCAGGGGAGCGCTCTTCTGGACCACCCGCTCAACGTGGTTCTTTGGATCAGGGACTCTCTGAAGGCCGAGGGCAAAAAGCTCAAGAAAGGGGACCTCCTCTCCCTCGGGACCATCACGAAACTGACGCCGACGGCACCGAGCACGACCATCCGGGCCCGCTATGTCGATCTTGACCCGAAGGGCCACGTCGAGATCTCGGTGAAATTCAAGTAAGGAAAAAAGCGGGCTCCTCGATCCGCCGGGGATGAGGAGTGCCCGGCTGTGGGTGAAAAATAACCCTTCTTCCGGAGGTGTAAGATGGCCTATCGCCCGGAAAAAGAGGGCCCCCGGAAAGGCCGCCAGGCAGCAGGGTTACCTGACATCGTCGATGGCCCCCCGCGGCAACAAGCTCCCGATGAGGACGGGGACCGCAGACAGCCTCTCCCCGTCCCCACAAGCCCCGTGGTTATGGCGGCGCTCCGGGCCCTCTACGCCGGCGGGCCGGGCAGCGGCTGGATTCCCGATTCCTTCGGCCGGCCGCGGTTTCGTTACGAGTCCCGGGACGGGCATATCAGCTTTTTCCTGAGACCACCTCCCGACTTCTGGCGTCGGTTCGACCCCTCGAAGGCCATTTATTATGTCCCCCGCCTCATTTTTGCGCACACGGGCAGCCAGCGGGCGACCGTGCAGCAGCTCTCCGTTGAGACGGCTGATGTCTTTCTCATCCTCATGGCCCGCATCGCAAAGCTGCGAGATCCCGAGCGGGACATCGCAAGGATCAGCCTGAGGGAGATTGCCGATGCCCGCGGTGTTCGTGTTCGTCACGGAAGCACCCATGCTCTTTACGATGTGTTCAAGGAAGAGGTCCTGCGACTCTCCGACCTGTGCCTGACCATGGCCTGGCGGGATTATATAACAGGCGGAACGGTGACTTTCGGCAGGGAGCGTCCGGACCGGCTCCTGGACATCGTCGATGTGGAATACAAAAAGGGGCAGGAGGCATGGGTGGCCTTTCGGTTCCGCTGCGGTCAGGCCCTTTCACATTTCCTGAGCCGCGAGGGGCTCCGCTGGATCGGTCACTACAGCAGGGAACTGCTGAAACTGAGCCCCTATCACGAAGGCTTTACCAAAAAGCTCGGAACATACTGGACCATGGTCGGCATCGTGGCGGGGAAAAAGGGGCTCCAGCCCCGGGCAACGCCCCGCACCATCCTCGAATTCTGCGGAGAGGAGGCAAACTGGCGGAACCCGGGACAGACGGTGGATTCATTTTTGAAGGCCCATGACCGTCTTGCCGCGATTGGTGTTCTCGGAGATTTCACGATCTCGGAGCCCTTCAGCCGCACGAGAGGCTATTTCAATGAATGGCTCGAGAATCCGATTTCGGTCAAGCTCTCGGAAAGGCTCTGGAAGATCGCGGAGATAAAGAAACTGCCTCCTCAGCAGAGAAAGTCCCGGCGGAAGATGAAAAAAGATTCTCCCGCCGGGAGCGTGATTTACCCGAGGAGTTCAGCCGACCTCGTTCGTGATCCCTCTCTCATCAGGAAATTCCGTGCCGAGTTCTACATCCAGCAGGAAGAACTCGCACGGGCGCTCGGAGTGACGAGGCAGACACTTTCCAGCTACGAGCGAGGACTCACAGCCCTGACCGACGACAAAGCCGATAAGATCCTCGCCATCTGGAGGCGCAAGGCCGCATGCTGAAGCCCGCCAGGTCTCATATCTCTTCACCCGGGATCTGACAAAACATCACCTGCTCCTTGACTAAAGGCGCCCATGCCATGAGTATGTTAATGCCTTTCGGGGGCGCAACCGGCGTCCACGCTGGCTTTCGAGGATGCGGATGCCGTTAAATAGTATAAAAAGAAAAACGTGAAATTTGTTAAGTCCGTCGTTTTTTTTGTTGTATTAATATATCTCCAAAGAACATTATTCTTCTCCCGGGAGGTCTTTTCATGAAACGACAGGAAAGGATCAAGGCCTTACAGAAAAACCTCAAAGGGATGGAGCTTTCCGGCGCCCTTCTTTTATATTCCCGTGATATCTACTATTACACGGGAACAGCCCAGCCGGCCTGCCTCCTGGTCCTTCCCGACGATTACGGTCTTTTTGTGAGAAGCGGTTATGACTTTGCTCTGGAAGATATTTTTATCAGTCGGGACAAGGTAAAGGATGAACGCCGCATCGAGAATATTGCCAAGGCCTCCGGGTTGTCAGGGGCGGAAGGTAAACGCCTCGGCACGGAACTTGACATCCTCACGGTGGAGCAGTTCGAGGGCATCAGGAAGGCCTTTCCGGGATTTGATTTTGTGAATATTACCCCTCTTCTGCTGGAACTGAGAAAAAGGAAGGAGCCCGAGGAGATCGAAAGGATCAGGAAATCCTGCGAGGCCGTCCACGCCGGTCACCTGGCCGTTATGGAGGAACTCCATGAAGGCATGACGGAGCTTGAGCTCGCCGCCGCCGTCGAGAATGCCCATCGCCTCGCCGGGCATGAGGGCATTTTCTTCATCCGGCAGCCCGATTTTTACATGAGCCGCGGCCCCATCGGTTCGGGGCCCAATCTCGCGAAAATCAGCGGTGTCGTTTACACCATTACAGGGGTGGGCCTGAGCGCTGCGGTTCCCGCCGGGCCGTCTCTCAGAAAAATTTCGAGAGGCGACATGATTGTCATCGATATCCCAACCTACGTTGATGGATACCATGCTGATCAGACGAGGACTTACTGCCTCGGGCCTGCCTCCGGGGACATGAAATCCCTATATGCTGACCTCCGGGCGATTGCCGACCACCTCATAGGACACATGAAGGCGGGGATGAAGTGCAGCGATATTTATAAAATGGCTTTCGAGCAGGCGCAGGCGCAGGGCCTGGCCGGGCAGTTTCAGAATTTCGGGCAGGGGAAACGTGGCCGCCTGATCGGGCATGGCATCGGCATCGAGCTGAACGAGCCCCCGATTCTTTCGGAGTACGATCACTCCATCATCGACAATAGATTTGTCGTCGCCCTGGATATTCACATGATGGATGAAAAAGGCGGTGTCGTAAAGCTCGAGGACATGATCCACATCCGTGAGGGGGGAAACGAAATCCTCACCAGGAGCCCACGGGCGCTCATCGAGATCGAGAGATAGCCGGTGGCGAAGAGAAGGTATCCCCGATAACGGGGAGAGGAGGTTTTATGGAATTTATCAGGATGGAAAAGGAAGGCGACGTCGCAAAGATGATCCTTGCGAGAGGGAAGGTGAATGCCCTGAACGAAAAGATGGTGGATGAACTGACCGCTTCATTAAGGGCTCTTACAGGGGAGCCGGGCGTCAAGGCACTGATCCTGACGGGGCAGGGTAAATTTTTCACCTTCGGTTTCGATATCCCGGAATTTCTCAGCTATCCGCGGGAGGATTTCCTGCGCTACCTCACGAAGTTCACGGATCTCTATACGGAGCTTTTCCTGTATCCCAAACCGGTGATCGCGGCGCTCAACGGTCACACCATCGCCGGCGGTTGCATGCTGGCCATCGCCTGTGACTACCGGATCATGGTTGCGGGGAAGGCCAGGATGGCCCTCAACGAGATCAATTTCGGCTCATCGCTCTTCGCGGGGAGTGTCGAGCTGATGAAATTCTGGATGGGTCACCGGGAGGCGGAGCACGCGATCCTGGGCGGTGCGATGTACAGCGCCGAGGAAGCCCTCAAGCTCGGGCTGATCGATGAGGTTGTTTCCGAGGATCAGCTTGACGCGGCAGTCAAACGGATTGTCGGGCAATACGGATCCAAAGATCCCGCGGCTTTCGGGAGCATCAAGAAACTCTCCCGGCAGGCTGTGGCGGAGGTGATGCGTGCGAAGGAAAGGCAGTCCCTCCTAGAGTTCGTGGATATCTGGTATTCGGAAAATACCTGGCGAAAGCTCCAGGAAAAGACGATACACGCCTGAAAAATTGAATGAAGGGATGCAGGGGTGTGCTCGAAAGGGGGGTGTTTAATCCCGGACACCCCGATGCACCCTTTCCGCAATCATCGGAATCATAGCTGACATTTTGTGGTCATTATCTCCTTGACACACAAAATTGCTTTTTTTATACTCCCTCCACGAAAAAGAAAATTCTTTTCAAAATCAAATTGTTGCGCCGGTCTCCTCCTTGTTCCCCGTCAGGGAGATGTTTAGGGGGAGTAGGCTCACCGTGCAGGCTTTCGGCGACCTCACATCCGGGACATGCTATTGACCAGTCTGAAAAAAGACTTTTGCATCGAGCTGTGAAACGGCATCATGCTATATAAATATTGAGGGAGGAAAAAACGATGATGAAGCGAATCGGTATCTTTGGTCTAGCCTTTTTTGTTCTGCTGACCGTCAGCGGATGCGTCGGTAGTGGAGACAAGGCCGACAAGGGGGAATTCAAGGCCCAGCTGAAGCTTGCCTCCTCGACGCCCATGAGCCATACCTACAACCAGGGGGCAAATAAATTTGCAGAGCTTGTCAAGGAGCGCAGCAGCGGGCGCATCCAGGTGACCGTATACCCGGACGGCCAGCTCGGCAAGGGCGAACGGGAGCTGCTCGAGGCCGTGCAGCAGGGGACCATAGATGTCTACGTCGGCTCAACGGGACCGATCGGGGGATTCAATCCCGGCATCGGCATTCTGGACATACCGTTCATGTTCAATAATTACGGACATGTGGACAAGGTACTGGACGGCCCCATAGGAC